>NZ_CP014945.1:302958-605916 GCF_001606025.1 Psychrobacter alimentarius
CACTGGGTAAAGCCATTGAGTCGCATCCTGCGTTTCCAGATCGCGTCAATGTCGGGTTTATGCAAGTGATGAATCAGCGTCATATTCGTCTGCGTGTTTATGAGCGCGGTGTTGGTGAAACACAAGCTTGCGGAACGGGCGCTTGTGCTGCTGTTGCTGTCGGTATACGCGAAGGCTGGCTTGATGAAGGCGAAGATGTGCGCGCGCAGCTCTATGGCGGCAGTATGATTATCAGATGGCAGCCAGGGTACTCAGTCATGATGACTGGCCCAACAGCCTTTGTCTATGAGGGTGTATTTAGCCCTGATGGGCTGATGGCACAAGCCGGTCTCAAACCTCACTCAGAAGACTAAGCACGTGTCATCAATGATAAGCTGCACGTAGTCAGGTCAATATAAAAAAGGTATAGCGAGATTGGCATCAGTTTTTTGTCGCCTCTGTCGGAAGAGGCACAGCACGCAAGAAAAATTGCTGCCAGTCTTGCGTATTGACGCAATGTATCTATTTTATTTAGTATCGACTATACACTGATGATCGAGCCAATGTTAAGGCAGGTTTTTATATGGTGATGTCCAATCAAGACGAACAATCTACGAACGCGGCGCCATGGCTATCAGCCGAGCTGGCCGCTGCGGTAGAGCTGGATACCGCACTACAAGAGCTACTATCGCCTGTCCACCGTTGGCTCAATACTTTGTCGGTGCGTAACCATTCGCCGCATACGCTAACGGCGTATTTTGCTGGACTCAATCAGTTGGCACTGTTTTTGCGCGGTAAGCGTTTGTCATGGACACGCTGTGATAAGCGTCAATTGGCACAACATATCGGCCATCGTCTAGATGAGGATAAGTTGGCACTGGCTAGTGTGCAACAAGAGCTATCGGCTATTCGCCATTTTTATGGTTGGTTAATTGAAGAGAATTTGGCACGTATTAATCCAACCACAGGTTATCAGTTAAAGCGTAGCCCGAGACCGTTGCCGTCTATCGCGGATGTGGATTTATTGACGCAGCTGCTCGATCAAGACATGCCTGACACGCCCGAGCAAGCCCGTTTATGGTTACGCGATAAAGCCATGTTTGAGTTGCTTTATAGTAGTGGACTACGCGTTGGTGAATTGGTCGCACTTGATATGGCAGATGTAGATTTGTCTGATTTACGGGTGAGAGTCACGGGTAAGGGTAATAAAACGCGCTTGGTGCCTTTGGGCGCCAAGGCCGCACAGGCCATCATGCGCTATCTGCCGCACCGTGATTTATGGGTAGAGCAACAAGATAGGGCATTGTTCATCAGCGAAAAACTGGGAACTCGCTTATCGACGCGCGCCGTGCAACAACGATTAAAGGTGGCGGCGACTCGTGCTGGCATCGCGCAAAACCTATATCCACATTTACTGCGTCATTGCTTTGCCTCACACATGCTATCAGGCAGTGGCGACTTGCGTGCAGTTCAAGAAATGCTTGGGCACAGTGATATCAGTACCACGCAAATTTATACCCATGTTGATTTTGCTAAATTGACACAGGTCTATGACCGCGCTCATCCGCGAGCGACGCACGCACAAAATGAGAGCGAGAGTCTTTAAGCTTACTTATATAACTTTACATCTATAGTGAGTTCAGTATAAAAGTGATACAGCGGAACTGAAATGCGTTTTTCGTAGCCTCTGTCTGCGTAGGCACAGCAAGCAAGAAAAATATATGCCAGTGCCGCGTTGGAGTACAACGTATCTGTTTTATTTGGAGTCGACTGTACTTATATAAACAGTCTTATGCCAAACGATGGCAATCAAAAATAGGCAGTTTTTGTCGACCTTGTACTTGTGCTTGCTTCTCAAATGTAGCCATGACAATGGCATAATTCTTATTGTCTTGATTCAACTTGCTATCATCATAACTGTCTATAATGGTGCCGTCATAAGCGCTAATCGCTGTGTGCCCCCATGTCTGACGAATGTTGCCGCCTTTATAAATATGGTCACCGCCCTGAGCGGCGCCAATCACCATACACTGGCTGTCCAAGGCACGCGCGCGCAATAACAGCGACCAGTGCGCTTGACCTGTCAAGTAGGTAAAGGCTGACGGAGCACTCAACAAGTCGGCACCTGCCTGACGCAGACGCTGCGCTAATGCAGGAAAGCGCAGATCAAAGCACACCATCATACCCAATTGATAGACCACGTCATTGATTTCAAGCGGTGTGACCACGGTTTGGGTACCTGGCTCAAATGTTGCCGCCTCATTGTAATTACCTTGCTTGTCAGCCACGGTCGCCGTAAACAAATGAATCTTGTCATAGCGTGCCACGCGTGTGCCATCAGGGGCGAACAGCTGACTGACCTGTCTCAGCCTATCGTTAGGCACAAGCATGCCATCAGGACGGTAAGTGCAGGGTAGTGAACCTATCAGCACATAGACATTGTAAGTACTGGCATAATGGGCTATCGTCGCTGACAGCTCATCGAACCGCTCTGCAGTGGCAAATTGCTCACCCATGCTACAGCAGTTTTCAGGTAAGATAATAAGCTGTGCACCTTGATTACACGCATCAGCAATAGCGGCTTTTATATCGGCTAGGTTTTTTTCGACATCTTGCTGACTATTCATTTGAATGGCCGCCGTGATAAATGGATGGTTATTTGCTTTATTATTCATAGTATTGTTCTCAGCTGGTTTATGATTTATGAGAGTGATTCTAAGGTTTTAGAGTATAAATCCCATCGTTTTTTATCAAGCGCTTGGGTTTTTGAATATATTTACATTGCTTAGTATTGAGTAACCACCGCCAAAGTAAAAAAATAATCAATGATGATAAAAGATACATAACAAATGCATGGTATTTTCAAAGTAGCAAAAGGGTATTTCAAATAGTATTGTGACAAGATAAGCTCTTTTCATTGGTCGTACATTTTGCTTGCCAGCAGCTGTAAAAATTGCTCGTAACGGCATTTTTGTCTTTAAATGAACTGACTATATCTGGGTAGACCATAAATTATCATAGCAAAATCGCAGCAAAAAATGCTATCGTCGTGTCCTAAGATCGTTAAATCTCTGCCTGAATTGGCAACATATATAGACTATCACCACCATCGGAGTGTAATAAGCCACCCATGAATATGTCGTTCGGATTGGCAACCACGCTGAATACCTCACAAAAACTGACACCGCAGATGCAGCAAGCCATCAAGTTGCTGCAACTCTCTAGTCTTGAGCTGGCGCAAGAGGTGCAGATCAAGCTGGACAGCAACCCTTTGCTTGAGCGGATTGAAGAAGACGAATACGAGTATGGTACTGACGATAGTGTCAATGAGTCAGACACCTCATTGACACTAGACAGTTGGAACCAAAGCACTGGCGCGGATTCTTTTGGTGAAGATTATGATGGTAATGAGTCGAAGTTTGACTATGATTCTGACTACAGTGATGAATTTAGTGACAGCTTAGATAAGTTACAGCAAGCCAGTATTGATGACGGTGCCATCGATAATTATGCGGCGGATGGCGATAGCCTTTTTGACACGAATAATTTCGATAACAGTAACTATGCATCTGCAACTAAGAATTCTAGTAACAGCAAAAGTGATGAGGACTTTGATAGTTATCAAGGCGGCACTTCTGCCACTATTCAAGACCACGTACGCTGGCAGCTTAATTTTAAGCGACTGTCAGAAGTGGACACCTTAATTGCCACGTATTTGATGGATTCTATGGATGACATGGGGTTTATTCGACTGGATATCGATGAGCTATTGCAAAGCTTTGATACCATGGCAAACTTCTATCAGTGGGATGAGCGGGTTGAGTATGACGAAGTCATGGCGGTGCTGCGTGTCATTCAATCTTGCGATCCATTGGGTGTGGGTGCGCGCCATCTGAATGAATGTCTGGCAATTCAGTTGTCCAAACTCGATACAAATACGCCATATCTAAAAGAAGCACACGCGCTATTATTGGCCAGTGAGCATTTGGTCAGCAATAATATCAAAGCACTCACTGAATGCACTGGTCTTGCACCTAAAGACCTCACACCTGCGCTCAATCTACTACGCACACTAAACCCCTCGCCAGGCCTGTTATTTCAGAGTAATCAGCCAGACTATACTCGCTCGACTGACAGTTATGATATTCCTGATGTGTTGGTCACGCCCATTCGCCGCCGCGATAGTAATGGCGACTCAGAGGCCCAAGAAACGGGCTGGCATGTGCGCCTCAACCCTGATACGTTGCCAAAACTACAAGTCAATCAAGAGTATGCCAATCTAGTCAGACGCGGCGATGATAGCCCAGACAATCAATATCTACGTGAACACCTTACTGACGCCAGGTTGTTCATTCGCAGTATCGAAGAGCGCAATCAAAACCTACTCAAAGTCGCAACCAGCATCGTTCGTTATCAACAAGATTTCTTGCAATACGGTGCGACGGCAATGCAGCCCCTTATCTTAAAGGCTATTGCAGAAGAAGTGGATTTACACGAATCCACGGTCTCACGTTTGACCACCAGTAAAACCATTTTGACGCCGCAAGGATTGTTCTCCCTCAAGCATTTCTTTTCATCTCATGTCAGCAGTGCAGACGGTGACATCTCATCGACTGCCATCAGTGCAATGATCAAAAAAATGATCACCGATGAAGACCTCAAAAAGCCCTTATCAGACAGTCGCATAAAAGATTGTTTATTGGCAGAGGGAATTGATATAGCCAGAAGAACAGTGGCCAAGTATCGTGAAGCAATGAATATTGGCTCATCTACCCAGCGTAAACAGAAATATTAATGCTGATAAGGTAATGAATTATAAGCCAATTTGTCCTATATCTATTGATAAACCAGTCAAATATAAAAAATAAAATTTTTTGATTATATAGAAACATTTATGAAACAACAGCGTTTTTTACATTTAATTACAACTTAGCGTCTTGCTACTATTTCAGTTTCATGACAAATTAGAGCCATACCAACAATGAATCGCTAATCATTGTTCTACAGTAATAAAGAAAGCATGACGAAAGGAGACGTCTTTCTTATATTCCAAATGTTTAGATTATTGTTGGTAAGGCAGGATGACAAAGGCAAGAACGCTGGCTCATCTGTTGATTAAAAGTAACAATGCAAGTAATAATAAAAGGACAATAATATGAATGTTTCTATCAGTGGTCACCATATCAGTGTTACCGAAGCTATGGACACAGCGGTTCGCGAAAAGCTTGTAAAAGTTGAACGACACTTTGATCAGATACAAAGTATTCAAGTGATCTTATCTTTAGACAATAGCGGCGCGAGTGATGGCGGTCAAAAAAGCCATAAAGCTGAAGCGATTATGCGAGTCTCAGGTCAAGAAATGTTTGTACAAGCCTGTGAAGATGATATGTACAAAGCTATTAACGAAATGGCCGACAAACTTGATAGACAGGTGCGTAAGTATAAAACGCGTCAAGAACGTAAGAAGACTCAGGGAGCAGGGCGCGATCATCGTTATGAAGACTTGACCGTTGCTGATGCTGAACCAGCCGTCTGATTATATTGAGGTTTGGGAATATCAAATGAGTGTGGGTTAATAGTATAATAAGTATATAAAACCCCGTGTCATTTTAATTTTCGAGACCCTAATATCTACAAAAGACCTCAAACGTACAATACGTTGAGGTCTTTTTTTATTAGTGACTTTTGATTAATATGGCTTCTGATTAATGTTATTCACTCTTAATACTGTTCAATAAATAGTCGTGCAGAACACTTATTCAGCAAATATACTCTACAGTAAACAATACGGTCGTGGCTTAAGGCGACGTATAAACTTGATCCAGTGATTAGCCACCACCGACTGCTTGGACGACTTCGATATTCATACCTTCAACGATATGTAATTGGGTCAGCTCGCTTTTAGGAATAAGCTCACCATCGACTTCTACCGCATAACGGCCTTGACTTAATCCAAGCTCGTTAATGACCAATTGCACGGTCTGATGCGTGGTTTGTAAGTGTTTGCCATTCACACTGATATTACTCATACAACGATCTCCTTGATAATTTGGTAGTCCTTATTGCCAATCCGTTCTTACCATCGACTTGACCTAATAGCGAATCAATTAACTGCTGGCGTGACCCAAACGAAAAGCCGATACGGCAAGCCATAGCCAACCTGCAATCATCAAAATACCACCGATAGGGGTGATGGCACCAAACCAGCGCGGCGCACCCAGCGTCATGGCATACAAACTACCAGCAAATATAATAACGCCAATCTGTAATAACCACGCTGTGGTATGAGAGATATATTTTAATTGAATCAATAAACCCACGAGTAGCAAACCAAGTGCATGGACAAATAGATATAAGGTTGCCGTATGCCACCATTCAAGCTGCTGAGCACTGACCAAGCTTTTTAAACCGTGAGCGCCAAAGGCGCCTAGAGCGACTGCTATCGCCATATTGATTGCAGCAACACCTATCCAATTTATCATGGCAACACTCATATTATCTAAAAGCCGTTAATAGCGTATCAATATATTCAATATATACAGCTCAAAAGGTCGTTAACCGCCACAATCATCGACAGTTATTGTCCAAACCTAGCGATGACTGCTCCTTGCTACTGAATGTCTTCTGGCAAGATAACACTATCGATGGTCATCGCGTCACGAATTTTATCCATGGCGTTTTTCTCGATTTGGCGTACCCGCTCTGCCGAGATGGAGTAGACCGCTGCCAACTCATGCAAAGTAGATTTTTGCTCAGAGAGCCAGCGCTGCTCGACGATATCACGCGAACGATCATCCAATGTGCCCATCGCTGCTATTAAGGCGGATGAATTGTTTTCTTCCCAGTCTTCTTCTTCTAACTGTTCAGCAGGATCAATACCATCTTCTAAGAACAGCTGCGGTGCATAGCGGCCATCGTCATCATCACTCGATTGTGCTTCAAACGATGCATCGTAAGAAGTGAGACGAGATTCCATTTCGAGCACTTGCTTACGCGTGACATTCAAGTCAGCAGCAATCGCGTCCGCTTCTTCCAACGTCAGTTGGTTGTTGGTTTTTTTGAGGCTACGAAGGTTAAAGAACAGTTTGCGATGCGCTTTGGTCGTCGCAACTTTAACAATGCGCCAGTTACGAATGACGAATTCATGAATTTCAGCTTTGATCCAATGGACAGCAAAAGAAACCAGACGCACGCCTTTATTTGGGTCAAAGCGCTTGACCGCCTTCATGAGTCCCAAATTGCCTTCTTGAATCAAATCTGCTTGCGGCAAGCCATATCCTGAATAGCTACGGGCAATATGAATCACAAAACGCAAATGCGACATAACTAGCAGTCGCGCAGCTTCCACATCACCTTCATCGTAATAGCGATGCGCCAATTCCTGTTCTTGTAACGGGGTCAAAATTGGGATTTGATGCACAGTATTGATATAAGCACCCAAGTTGACGCCAGGCGCTGACAAATGAGTCGGCATAGCCGGTACTAAATCACGAGTACTGGTATCGCCAAGCGCGCTCGCATCATAAGGGGGTCGCTGGGCAGCGGCTTTTAACGCGGCGTCACGTGCGTCATTTTTTATGGGTGCTGCGCTGTCTTTTTTACTCGTTTTTGCAGCATCAGTAGTAGTATTAGCCATATTCTTGACCTTGATTAGATAGTTACACAAATAGTCAGATAAAAATCTTTATAGTTCTAATTGTAAAGGATAGCAACGTTTAGTTGCTATCAGTTTTGGTAATGATGAAGTGATATATTGTATCGAAATGCTGGGTTAAAGAGCCATCAGTCGGCGGCTCATTAGTGTACTTATTCACAGTTAATAATAACGGGTTTTCTGTATTCGATTGCTGGCTTTGACGACAAAAAGCGGTGATGTCTGCTTGTGAGTTGGCATCAGTGGCAACTACATATAAAGATTCGCCATTTACAACATCGCGCAGTCCCACCTTAGTCTTTAGTAATGGCATCGGACAGGCAAATCCTCGGCCATCGACAAAGCGCTTGATAACGATAGTCTGTTGGCTTACGTCCGCGTCATGGCTTGGCGTATTAGTCGCTGCCTGTAACAATGCTAGTAGGCCATTGACCTTTTGCTCGTCAGCGTCAGACAAAGTGGCTGCCAAGCTGATAGAGGGTAGAGCGTTCGTGATGGATGACTGACTATCAGTGGACATAAACTAAACCTTATAAATATCAATCAGTTGGTATGTGTTACTATGATTATGAGCAGTATTTGGGGTTTAGGACGGTAATGTTTATAGTAACCATATCACTGTCTGATACCAGTTGTTATAGCGCATTGAAGTATTAGCACTAATCAACCAGCAGTCTGACCCTATTGCTATTATACCAAAGAGCCGATGCGCAATTGCAGTTGAATATTATCAACACAATATTCGGTTCATTAGAATTACACAGTCATGTTTCACAATAGTGACGCGCCGCTAAGTGATTGGTAGTTAAATGCATATGAGAATTGACCTAACATAGGCAAACTCGTATAGTCGAAAAACATCTTTCACTTGCATAGGATGCGTACTTGTCCCGAGCTGATAGACAGTCGATATTTGGTGGAGCAACCATGAATTTTTTCAATACATATACGATTACCAAAGGCTTGCTAAAAACCACATCGCCTTTATACAATCGACAAAAAACCCGTCTGTCTATGGCAGTATCAAGCGCTATCAGGTTTGGTGTGTCCTCAGTATTGTTGGTAGCGACGAGCGCCAATAGTAGCGATATCAATAATGTCATTAGTAATAATGATATGAGTAACAGCGGTAATAACCAAGCATCATCATTTGCTTATAATTCATGGAGCACCACTGACCCAAAAGAGTTAAGTTTACCGAGCTTACGCGGACAGGGCTTGAGCTTCGATGAGCAATATCAAAATAAATTGCTCGGTGAATGGTCACTACGAAAAGCCAATAGTCAAATCAAGATGGAGCACGATCCTTGGATTCAAGAGACGGTAAAAGACATGACGTGGCGTTTGAATGCGCAAGCGCGGCAGCAAGCACCAATGGCTGTGGTGATTATCGATAGTCCAAGTATCAATGCGTTCGCAGCACCAGGCGGGGTCATTGGTCTCAACACAGGGACGATACTGTCCGCCAAAAGTATGGATGAGCTTGCCAGTGTGGTGGCTCATGAGGTCGCTCATATTAGCCAACATCATTATGAGAGTGGGGCAGATGAACGCAGAAAGGCCATACTCATGCAGCTGGGCGGTATGCTGGCTGCTATTGCAGCATCAGCGGTCGATGGTGATGCAGCTGCGGCAGTCATGATGGGCAGTCAAACGGCTACAATGAATAGCAGTATGGCGTTTAGTCGTAGCAATGAGCGTGAAGCCGATCGCGTAGGCATGCAAATCATGACCCAAGCTGGCTATGACCCAAGAGCCATGCCACGGTTTTTTGCCACCATGAATCAACAAAGTCAGCTCAACCAAGTCGAAAATCGGTTTTTACCCAGTTTTGTTCAATCGCATCCGCTCAGTAATGAGCGTTTGAGTGAAGCACAGAGTCGCGCGCAGAATTATCCTTCTTTATCATTGAAACAGCAGCAGCGCTATCAGACCTTGTTTGATTTGCTCTACTGGCGCGTAAAAAGTACGGGTAAGCATGCTTCTGAGACAGAATTAAGTACGGCTGCTAAAAATAGTGTGGGTGCGAAGTTGGCACTAATGCATTGGTATGGTGAACAACAACGCTTTCAAGATGCCAATGAGTTGTTGGCGAGCATCAATGCATTGCCAGCGGTGCAGCGTCAAGCCTTAGAGCCTTTGCTATCCATTACCCAGAGCCAAATTTTAAGTGAACAAGATAAATGGACACAGGCCGCTGACATTTTGGAGAGCCAGCAGCGTTTATATCCTGAGCGTCGTGATTTACGCCTGTATCTCGCAGAAGCGCTGACCAATAGTAATGAACCTATGAAGGCTCAAGCATTACTCAAACCATTGACGCAGCAGGAGCCAAGCGATCGTTTTGCTTGGCAAAGCCTACAGTTGGCCAATGAAAAACTTGCCAAAACCACAACCTCGCCAGAGCTTGCCAGTATCGCGACCATCAACGCGTTACGCTATCGCAGCCATGACCAACTATGGAGCGGTCGCTACGAGCGCGCCCTCACGTCGCTCACACAGGCCAAACAACTGGCGGAGAACTTGCAAAATACGCCTCAAGCCAATAGCGCACGCCCGTTACTCGCCAATATAAATGCCGAGCTCAAAGCCATAAAAACCGCCAAAGACTTTGAGCCTTAGGCGGTCATTTTCATAGTGCTTTCTCTTTATGAATAGCACTATATTTATGAACCGTACTGTCTTTAGAGTAGGTTGTGAACGTCTTGGTTTATTGCAGACTGTCTATCGCTCTACCCTTGGAGTGCGTCTTTTACCAGTTTTGAGATCAAAGCTGGATCCGCACGACCAGCCGTTTTATTCTTCAATACGCCCATGACGCTGCCCATATCACGCATTGATGTGGCACCTTGTTCAGCGATTTCGGCATTGACTAAAGCACTGATCTCGTCATCACTCATTTGTTTTGGCATAAACTCATTGATGATATCAATCTCAAACTGCTCTTTGGCTGCCAAATCATCACGGCTGTTTTCTGTAAAAATAGTCAGCGACTCTTGACGTTGCTTGAGCTGTTTTTGTAGCACTTCTAATACTTGCGCATCGTCAAGCTCTGTTTGACGGTCAATCTCAATTTGCTTGATGACGGCTTGCACATTGCGCAAAACTTTAACACGCTCAAGCTCACGAGCTTTCATAGAAATTTTGATGGTGTCTGATAACGTCTGTTTAAGTTGGCTCACTGTTATTATCCTTGTACGTTAAATTTTATTTGATACATGCTATTTGTGAATATTTGGCTAAACGCCTGCTGATGCAGTTTTTGAGCAAAATGATATAAGCAATAATAACAAAAATTGTAGCATAAAAAACGCCACTGATATCGATGGATAACAGTGGCGTTAGTGTAGCGCTTGTACTTAACTAATCAGAGTATTGATTAGTACATACGAGTGGTACGAATAGTTTCGCGTTGTAACTTTTTCTTATAACGCTTTACAGCAGCTGCTTTTTTACGCTTACGTACTTGCGTTGGTTTTTCATAAAACTCACGCTTACGTACGTCTGATAATACGCCAGCTTTTTCACAAGCACGCTTGAAACGACGGATAGCAATATCAACTGGTTCGTTTTCTTTAACCTTAACTGCAGGCATGAAGACTCCTCGATTAGGATGAGATATAAGGGCATTAGTTTGGCTGTGTATTAGTATTTAGCCGTAATATCTCAAGATTACAGGCATCAGCTCAAACTAGGACAATCTTGCGCATTGGTGCAAGGGCACGTATTTTAATCAAAAATACCAACAAAGTCAATGATTTTAATGGATTAATCCCTATTTATCATTAAGTTGCAGAAGAAGATTGCGACAATCATAACGGTGTATGAAGGGTATGAAGATTATAGAATATGGCTTGCAAATGCACGAAAAATAACGGAAAAGGATGGTGAGTCGCCTTATAGAGCAATAATAAAAAACCCTACTGTCTATAACGGTTTGTCTAGACTTTATGCTATGATATTTGCAAATAGTAGTCAGCATATCAACCGTTTTATATGCATTTTATTGAGGATGTTGGAATGAGACAATCTGTACTGAATACGGCACTAAGCACCACCCTTATCGTCACGCTTGGTTTTGGTGTGAGTGCTTGTAGTAGTGACAAAGAAGGTGAACATGAGTCACATGAAGTATTAGCAATAGATCGCGTAGATGAAGCAGCTGAAATGGCTCGTGCAAAGGCGCCTGAAGCCGAAAAGATGGATTTTCCAGAAGCCGCAGCGCCAATGCCAGCAGCTGAAGGGGATGCGGCAGCAGGCACGGCAACTACAGATATGGCCACGACAGAAACAGGAACAGCTGATACCGCGACTGCTACTGACAGCACAGATGCAGCCATGACTAGTACGGACGCTGATGCTGCTACAGATAGTACCGATACCGCTGCTACTACTGAAACGGCAACAACTGACGCGGCTCCTCAATAAGCGCTAGATGCGTATGTTAGATAAGCGTGGCATAAGCCAATATTATGATAAGCAGTAGCCAATATGAATGATCGAATAGAGATGTCAGCATGAGACAGAAATCGGGTACACACATACTTACTTTATCTGCTGTCGGTATAAGCGCGCTACTGCTACTTAGTGCCTGTAGCAGTGATAGTGGTAATGACGGTAGTAATCAGCCTGCTGAAGACTCGACCGCGGTGAGTGACTCTGTCGCTACCGCTGAGGTGACAGAAGCAGCACCGACCGATGAACCCGACACTGCAACACCTGCAGCAGAGTCTGCTGTCAAGCCTGTCGTTGAAGAAGCGGCAGGGCAAGCGGTGTCTGCTGGACCTGAAATGTTGGCTGCAGATGCAGGCAAGACTTTATATGAGTCCAACTGCAAAGTGTGTCATGACGCAGGACTGCTAAATGCACCCAAGTATGGTGACAAGATGGCGTGGTCGACGCGTCTGACCAAGGATAAAGAAACCCTTTATATGCATTCTGCTAAAGGGTTTAATAAAATGCCTGCACAAGCGGTAAACGGTGTCACGGACGCGCAAGTAAAAGCGGCTGTTGATTATATGCTGGCATCGGTCAGCTGATACGGTATATATAGAGTATAGCAGCCATTGAAATTTGCTAAACTGACCGTCATTGTGACTGACAATGACGGTTTTTTTATGCTCGTTTTTATCAATGCCTTGCTCACAAATGCCATCGGCGGTTTTAAACGCATTTGGTGTAATAACTGTGATGATGACACTCATTTTTTTACTACTGAGATGTTAGCAAATGGCATAAAATAAAAAACGCGGCACAAGACGATATAAAGGCAAAAGTATGAAGGTATTGGGGTTAGAAACATCGTGTGATGAGACGGGACTTGCGATTTTTGATAGTGAGCAAATGGATAGTGATAATCAAGGTTTGCTCGGTCAAGTGTTGTATTCGCAAATAGAGCTGCATGCGCTTTATGGTGGTGTGGTGCCTGAGCTTGCCAGTCGTGATCACATACGTAAGCTTGTGCCTTTATTAAATGAGTTGTTAGCACAATGCAACATTAGTAAAAATGAGATTGATGCGATTGCCTATACCAAAGGACCGGGACTGATTGGGGCTTTGATGACGGGTGCGTTATTTGGACGTAGCTTGGCGTATGGCTTAGATATTCCAGCGATTGGTATTCACCATATGGAGGGGCACTTGCTTGCACCGCTGATGGGCGCCAATCCGCCAGCATTTCCTTTTGTGTCGTTATTGGTGTCGGGCGGCCATACTTTGCTGATAGCTGCTCATGGTGTGGGTCGCTATGAGATATTAGGCGAATCGATAGATGATGCTGCAGGGGAGTGCTTTGATAAAGCCGCCAAGATGCTTGGCTTGCCGTACCCAGGTGGCCCCAATATCGCCAAATTGGCCGAAACTGGCAATCCAAATGCCTACGACTTACCGCGTCCCATGTTACATCGCGGCTTGGATTTTTCTTTTAGTGGTATGAAAACAGCGGTACATAATCTGATTAAAGATACGCCACTCTCAGGCGGCTCAGGAAACGGCTCTGATAGCGACCCACAAGTTCGTGCCGATATTGCTGCCAGCTTTCAATATGCCGTGGTCGATACCTTGGTAAAAAAATGCGTCAAAGCTCTTAAGCAAGCAGATATGAGCCGATTGGTGATTGCCGGCGGTGTCAGTGCCAATACTCATTTGCGTGAGACGTTAGAAGCTGAGCTGACCAAGATACATGCAACGGTCCATTATGCGCCGCCTGCTTTATGTACTGATAATGGCGCGATGATTGCTTATGCTGGTTACGAGCGCCTACAAGCTGGGCAGTCAGATGATTTGGCGGTCAGCTGTGTGCCTCGTTGGCCAATGACCGAGCTACCGGCCGTATAGTTGCTTTATTTGGCCGTACATTTATTAATGGTTATTTGATTTAGGAACCGTCTATGCAGTGGCTCGCTATTGGTTTGGGAGCAGCATTTGGTGCTTGTTTGCGGGCGTGGTTGTCGCGCTTTAATGCGCTACACAATTGGATACCACTTGGCACTTTGAGCGCTAATATCTTGGGTGGACTGCTGATAGGACTGGCATTGGTGTGGTTTGAGCGTATGGGAAGTGGTCTGCCTCCCAACGTCAAACTGTTTATTGTCACCGGGTTTTTGGGTGGATTAACCACGTTTAGTACGTTTAGTGCTGAGACCTTTGCTTTGATAAATGATGGTCGTCTATTATCAGGTTTGATGTTAATAGGTCTGCACGTTGGACTGACGTTACTGGCAACCGCGCTTGGCTTTTATTTCTTTAAGTGCGTACTTTGAGCTTTTATCGATATCACCTGCTTAATTAGTGATCTGATTTAAGTAGTTACCGAAATATAGTCTGTTTTAAATGGTCTGTTAATAAGTTTGAGGGGTGAAATCACTGGTTCTGTTGGGGTATAGCTTAAAAAAAATATATCTTATCTCGTACTGAGGCAGATAATCTCATTAAAAAGCAAAGCAGAATATCATGAAGCATTCATCTATTTTAATTTACCTAATTTTTACCTTAATACTAGGTTGGAACGTTATTGACTATATTCGTGAACCAGCTGATGATGTCGTTATCAGCTATAAGAAATTGAAAACAATGGAAGCAAAAGTTAGTACCCTAATGTCATCTGTCACACAAAGTTTAAATGAGCCAAAAGATACTTTTCAGCTGACTAAAAATTGGGGAAGTAGCCTAACTTACTACTATAATAACTATAGTACTAATATCGATATAGTTGAAAACAATATTCAATCACAGACTTATTGGAAAGAAATTTCTCCAAGAGTGCAAGATGATCCTGGCATTTTTAAGAGCTATTGTTATGGTGATACAAGCCTAAACTTAAGTCAGAATCGAATAGGAGTACCTGGCGATTTTACAGTTAGAATATCCTGGCAAAAAAACAGTTATTGCTGGAAGCAGGCAAACGGTAAAGCTTGAAAGAACGTAGTCTAGCCTTACTATTGAGATCTCTGAAAAAACAGTCCACTTTTCGCATAATTAGAGTTTATGACAAATAAGGATTAGCAGTATGTTGAATATAAACGATGTTATTAAGGTATCAAAAGATATTCAAGAGAATATCAAAGAGGGTGATGTGGGAACTATAGTACATATCTTTGGTATGACTCCTCCCGTATATGAAATTGAATTTTCTGATGATCAGGGTCGTACAATTGAAACTGTACCTTTGAAAGAAGAAGACATGAGTCTTTATTGGGTTGCTAGCACTGAAACATATATCGAATAGTTAACGGTGAATTGTCCTGACTATCAATGACTACTTAATAACCTAGTTAAAAAACCATCAATCCAAGCTCATTAATTACGCTCAGATGTACATTGATTAAATATAAAAGTCTATATTCTTTGAAACTACTTGGGCTAAAGCCAAAGATTCAAGCCCTCACTAGGGAACCATCATCCCCCCAGCGCCTATCATAACGTAGGAAAGCGGACGATATATCATAATCAAAAAATGTAGTAAACAGTGAAATATTAAACTGGTTTTACGATTCCTGCCAATAAACTGGCAAATCCTTGCATATAGGCAATATCCTGACTGGCGGTACGCGTGGCGGCATAAAGCTGGCAACGCACACCATCGCCCAGTTTTCGTGAGACCACCCAGCCTTTTTTCTCATATTCGGCCACCACCCAATCGGGCAGGGCAGCCACACCGCGTTCACTCGCAACCAATTGGATAAGCATGGCGGTCAATTCTGTTGTGCGGATACTCTTAAAGCTTGCTTGCGCGGGTGTCATAAATTTGGCAATGATATCGAGACGCTTCGCTTCCACTGGATACGCAATCAATATCTCGTCCACCAAATCTTCAGGGTTAATATGGTCTTGTGCTGCCAGATCATGGGTGGGTGAGAGTACCAAGCGACTTTCATACTCAAACAGGGGTTGATAGCTGATACCTTCTATTGGCAAGTCACTGGTGGTAATCAGCAAATCAATATCCCCCTCCATCAATAAGTGATGCGGCTCAGGCTCAAAGCCAGTCGCAAAATCTAGCTCTACATCTGACCATTCGCGGCGATAATGATTGAGTACTGGCATGAGCCAGTCAAAACAACTGTGACACTCAGACGCGAGGCGCAATCTGCCTGCTTGACCATGCGCTAAGCGTTTCAGATTGGATTTGGTGCGGGTCACTTGCGGCATGATACTGTCTGCCAGTGCCAACACCATTTTGCCTGCGGGTGTAAAAGTGAGCGGGCGGGTACGACGGTTGACTAGGCTGATGTCGTAATAATTCTCTAGCTCTTTTAGTTGGTGTGAGACAGCAGAAGCGGTCACGTGTAACTCATCGGCGGCCGCAGCAAGCGAGCCGTGTGCTCGTAGCGCTGTTAAAGTATTGAGATGGCGGAGCTCTAACATAAGATAACCTGACCACTAAGATGAGAAGCATTCATTATAATCCATATAGCGCTGACTTTCACTCAAAGCTTATGGTTAATAGCCGTTACGTAATTGGTTAGCGTCGACGTAACAATAGCTGTGAGATAATGACCAGCACTAAAGAAGCAGCAAGCAGCAGCGTTCCGATAGCGTTGACTTCTGGTTTGAGACCCACGCGTACCATCGAGTAAATACGTAGGGGTAAAATCTCATAGCTAGGGCCTGTGACAAAGGTCGACACCACCACATCATCTAATGATAAAGTAAAGGCAAGCAACCAACCGGCCATGACGGCTGGTAGAATAACCGGAATCAGTACAGTACGTACCATCGTTGACTCACTAGCGCCCAAATCGCGTGCTGCTTCCATCAGACGCTCATCCAAACTGCTTAAACGAGCAAAGACTGTGATAACCACGAAAGGCAAGCAAAACGTGATGTGCGCCAGCAGTAGTGAGACAAAGCCCAACTGCATACCAATTAATAAAAATAGTGCCAATAAGGAGATGGCAAGGACAATCTCAGGCGACATCATTAACACAAACAGCAGGCCATTAAGTAAGCCTTTACCACGAAATTTGTACCGATGCAGAGCAAGCGCGGTTAAGGTTCCAATCAAGGTTGAAACAGTGGCAGCAACCAATCCGAGCACAATAGAGTGCCAAAAAGCGTCAAGCATGGCTTGATTGTTAAAGAGCGACTCATACCACTTTAAGCTAAACCCGCCCCAGTTATAGCCAATTTTTGACTTATTGAATGACATCACCACTAAGACAATGATGGGTAAATACAATAACGCGTAAATCAGTCCTAGATAGCCTTTTGCCGCCATACTACCGATCTTGAACGAGCGTTTGTGTTTGATAGATGTGTGACTAGGCGAGTGGTGTAATGAGTTATTCGACATCAGGCCACCTCATTAAAGTCAGTTTTACCAATACGGCGACTGCTGGCACGATAAGCCAGTAGTAGCACCGCCATCGCCACTGTCAGTAGCACGCTAGCCGCTGCCCCAAACGGCCAATCGCGCGCATCCAAAAACTGGTTTTTGATGATATTACCAACCAGTAGGTTGCGTGAACCGCCCAAAATATCGGCCACATAGAACATGCCCATCGCCGGTAACAATACCAAAAGCACGCCTGAGATAATCCCAGGCGTGGTCAAAGGCAGTACCACATGCCAAAAGGTCTGCGCTTTTGACGCCCCCAAGTCTTGTGAGGCGAGCAGCATATCGTTGCGCAAATCCGTAAACACCGCATACAAGGGCAGTACCATAAAAGGAAATAGTAAATAGGTGAGGCCCGCAATCACGGCCCCTTGCGTATATAGGATATCAATAGGTGCATCGATTACACCGATGGACAATAAGGATTTATTAATCAAACCATTATTGGCAAATAGCAATTTGAGGGCATAAGTCCGTACCAAAGAGTTGGTCCAAAACGGCAGGATTAATAGCATCATGAGCAGAGGCTGCCAGCGAACTTTTGCCTTGGATACCAGCCATGCAAAGGGATAACCCAGCAATAAACAAATAACGGTTGTGATACTTGCCATCCATAATGAGTGGACAAACACTTCAAAATACAGCGGATCCATCATACGGATATAGCTATCGATGCTGACCGGCAAGCTGATAAATGCACTGCTGTCACGCGTCAAAAAACTGACCGCGATGACCAATATGTTGGGTAATAATGCAAAAATCAGCAACCAACCCCAAATCAGCCACAGGGTCGCCGTACGAAAAGGACTTTTATTGCCTAAGCTAGTACGTGCCATTAGCTGCCATCCTTTTGTACGGTTGAGTTTTGTCCATCACCTATTTGCTCAGCATTAGGATCGTCTGGCAATACCCATTCCCAGCCGTCAACCCACGAGACTTTGACTGGTTCATTCAACTTATAATCAAAGCTTGGATCGTCTTCATCAAAAAACTCAGACGCTTTGATAACATGACCATTTGCCAGCTCAATAATCGAATCTAAGGTGCTGCCTTTATAATTACTTTCGATGACGTGACCCAGCAAGCCCGTATGCGTCAGATCTTTAGGATCATAAATCCGTAAATCTTCAGGGCGCAGTAGCAAGTTCACGATATCGCCCACTTGCACCCCATTCGCAAAATCAGGAAGACGTAAGTTGCGTAAGGTGGTTGGACCTTCTTGCGCTTGTGCCTCGCAGACCTCGACCTCGATACGTCCATTGGTCACTTTACCATCACGGTCAGGCTGGTCTGGATACACGCCTTTGACCTCTGCTTTAAAGAGATTGGTCTCACCAATGAATTTGGCAGTAAATAAATTGGACGGTGTTTCATAAATCTCAATTGGTGTGCCAATTTGTTGAAACTTACCGTCTTTCATCACAGCAATGCGATCTGACATAGAAAGCGCTTCTTCTTGGTCATGAGTCACAAAAACAAAAGTAATGCCAAGCTCGCGTTGCAAACGCTTTAGCTCTGATTGCATTTGTAGGCGTAGCTTATGATCGAGTGCGGACAAAGGCTCATCTAACAATAAAAGTTTGGGGCGATTGATGACGGCACGTGCAATGGCAACTCGTTGTTGCTGACCACCTGATAAATCTTGTGGCTTACGATTGGCCAAGTGCTCTAGCTGCACCATGGCCAGCATCTCACGTACGCGAGTTTGAATCTCATCTTTGGGTACTTTTTTGAGCTTAAGACCATAGGCCACGTTTTGAGCGACGGTCATATGTGGAAACAGAGCATACTGTTGAAACACCGTATTAACGGGTCGTTTATCCGCTGGCAACCCTGCCATCTGCGCACCATCCAAATATATCGCTCCAGCATTTGGTTGCTCAAACCCTGCAATCAAGCGGAGCAAGGTGGTTTTCCCGCAGCCTGATGGACCAAGCAAGGTCAAAAATTCACCATGCCTAATATCAAGGTTGATATCGGTCAAGACCTCAGTTTGGTCATAGATTTTTTTGAGACCAGTTAGTTGCAATAGCACAGGACTTTCGTCTGCGCGCGCAGTGGCTTTGTGTGGGTTCAAAGATGAATTGGTCATAGTATCTGTTCCTAAGCCGCCAATATGCCAGTGCAATATTTAAAATAGACTGCTGTAATACCGATAAGTGATATGAGCATAAGCGCGGTCGTCTGATTGCTGCGTATTATAACAAACCCGTGATATAAATCAGTGCAAGTTCGTTAAAGTCGTACGATTGACGATGAGAGGGCGCTTTTAGTTTATGACGTTGTTGACACGTATTGATAGGTTAAAGCGCGTTATGGTATTTGTATCTCTTGCACGATTGGCGATTATTGTCAGCATATAGCCAGTCCGAAAGACAGTTCTGAATACAATAAATGCAAATATGATAACGGTCCACTGGTATCAATTTTCCTTGCTTGCTGTGCGCTTCGCATTCAAGAGGCTCCGCAAAAGTGATACCAGTGACGCTGTATTTACTGCATAGTAGATCGATTATATAACGACATTAAAACAAAATTTTTTGTCATTTTTTGGCTTTTGATGCTATACAATTACTTGGTGGCTAAGCCATATAGTAAGCCTTTACGCTTTATTAAGTCGTATCGATAAGATATTGAGAGATAAACCTTAAAGCAAAGTTAGAACCATACATTATTTTAATTGTCTGATAACAAAGGATTTCCCATGCCTAATGATAAACGCCCAAACACAGGTCAAGAAGCACTTGAGCTTTTAAAAGAAGGTAATGCACGTTACGTTGATAGCCTTAGCAGCACAGACGTTTTGATGCAGCGACGTCCAGAATTGGTCAAAGACCAAGACCCATTGGCTATTATTTTGGGTTGTTCGGATGCAAGAGTGCCAGTTGAGATTGTATTTGACCAAGGTTTGGGTGATTTGTTTGTCATTCGGGTTGCGGGTAATATCGTAGCACCTTCACAGATCGGCTCGATTGAATTTGCCGCCGAAAAATTCGGTACAAAGCTGGTTGTTGTATTGGGGCATTCACATTGCGGTGCAGTCACGGCTTGCGTAGATGCGCTTATCAACCCAGAACAAAACTACTCTCCTAACTTACAATCCATCGTCGATCGTATTCGCCCAAGCGTTTACAACTTGCACGAACTGGCGACTGCCAATGGTCAAGATGTCGATGCCGATGAGTTGGTTGATCGCTCTATTCGCGCCAATGTCCGCATGTCAGTCAGTCAGCTCAAGCATGGTTCGCGAGCGCTAGAGGATTTAACCAACAGTGGTCAATTGCTTGTCGTTGGTGCAGAGTATGACTTAGAGACAGGAAAAGTGCGGTTCTTAGACAGCTAATGTCGCTGTTATATTAGTGCTATCAAATGTATTTTCTTACAAAACCCCCTCAATCTTTTGTCTATTTTTTATTATGATGACAGGGTCAAGCGAGTCGTGACGTACATGGCTCGCTCGTTTTTCACCTTTATATTCTGTAAAAACTAGGATAATGACCATTATGTCTACTTCAGTGACCGACAATAATAATCAAACAAACATCGCCCAGCCTGAGAGCAGTATCAAGGCCGAAGGCGTCCAAGCTATCTCTGCTCAAACCACGGGCTTTACGTTCAATCACACCATGCTACGAGTCAAAGACCCTGCAAAATCCTTAGCGTTTTATACGGGTATGCTCGGTATGACGTTGCTTGCCCTAAAAAAATTCCCTGAGATGGGATTTGATTTATATTTTTTGGCCAAGCTTACGGAGAGTGAACGAGAAAACTTACCGACAGGTGATAATTTAGAAATTTTTGCCTTCCGTCAGCGTGGTATTTTAGAATTGACCCATAATTATGGTACCGAAACCCAAGCGGACTTTAGCTATCATGATGGCAATCAAGACCCACAAGGTTTTGGTCATATCTGCTTTAGCGTGCCCAATCTAGAAGAAGCGGTGGCTTGGTTTGACAAAAATGACGTTGAGTTTAAAAAGCGTCCAGAAGATGGCAAGATGAAAGGCATTGCCTTTATCAAAGACGTTGATGGCTACTGGATTGAGATCGTACAAGCCGAATTGATGCGTTAAAATAAAAACAGACTGAGTCATGCTGTTGATGGCAATTCTATATAGCCAGTAAGTACAAAGTAAACGAACCAAGCAAATCGAGGGAGTAACGTTGATATGCCTACCTCTGAGGCAGAAACAGCAGCCAATGTTTCGACAGCGGTCGAAACCGTACCACCTGAGGCGCTGACCTATCACAGCATCATCAATTCAGCAAATGAGATAGTGGTTGGCTTTCTTGAACGTATTCCTTATTTTGTAGCATCAATCGTCGTTATCCTGATTTTTTGGTTCTTATCGATTATCTTTAAAAAAGTGGTGCAAAAAGTCTTAGGCAGTCGCATTCACCATCAAAACTTGGTGAAGGTATTTCAGCGCGTAGGCGGCGCCTTGATTATCTTTGTAGGTGTGATGATTGCTATGGTAATTGCGGTGCCAGGATTCACTCCTGCCAAGTTGATTGGCGCACTTGGTATTGGCTCTGTGGCGATTGGTTTTGCTTTTAAAGATATTTTTCAGAACTTATTGTCAGGTATCCTGCTACTCATCTCAGAGCCGTTTCGTATCGGCGATCAGATCGTGTCGGGAGAATACGAAGGGACCGTTGAGGACATCAAAATTCGCGCTACAACCATCCGGACTTATGATGGGCGACAAGTGGTGATTCCCAATTCTGATTTGTACACGTCAGCATTGACCGTCAATACCGCGTATAAGCAGCGCCGTTTACAAGTCGCGGTTGGCATTGGCTACGAAGATGATATCGAGGCGGCAAAAGCGGAGATCATACAAGCACTTAATAAGGCTGATAGTGTCTCTAAAAAAGCAGAGCCGAGTGTAATAGCAACTGGTTTTGGTGATTCCACGATCGATTTGATGGTGCGCTGGTTTATCGAAGATGGTACGCAAGCCAACAAAGTGGCCTCCATTCACGAAGTTATTGTTGAGATTAAGACAGCCCTAGATACCGCAGGGGTGAACATACCATTCCCTATTAGGACGATTGATTTGAGTGATCCATCAGTGACAGCCATTGTCAAAAAACTCAATGACGAACGTGCTATCAATCATGAGCAAAATGCGAAGAGTCATAAAGGTGCGAATGAATCTGCACTAGAGTAAATTGTTTGGTACAAAATAGAATGACAAAAACCGCTGCATCACATGATGGAGCGGTTTTTTAATGATCGTAGAGGAGCATTTAGTTGGCTTTGGCTCGAAACTCTGTATGACAAGATTTACAGCTTGCACCCACTTCACTGAAGGCAGGGGCGACATCATCAACACTGGTCGCTGTCTGTGCAGCAGCGCTTAGCTCCGCCGTGACCTTTTGAAAGTTGTCAGACTCAGCACTAAAGCCATCGGCATTAGACCAGACTGCTTCAGTCGCGTTACCCGCAGCGTCTTGGTTTTCAAAGTGACTCCAAGGTGTTGAGGAATCCTCTGCCAAAAAAGCGGCTTGTTCTTTGAATACAGCAGCGTCAAATGTATCAGGTGCTTTCACCATATCACCCATGACACCCATTGCATCACCCCAGCTTTTCATACTGTCTTGACGGGTTTTTACGTCAGTATCGGTTGGGCTGCTACAAGCGGTGAGACCTAGGGCAGCTGTCATCAATGTAATACTAATAACAGACTTCAATGATTTGTTGGTATAAACCTGTGTCATATAAATTACTCCTTTAAACATGACTGATAATAGGCGGGCTATAAAGTGCTGGCCTCATGTCAAAATATTATTATAAAAATGCTATTTAAACCTAATCTAGAAGCGCCGTCACTCCTACATCATTTTTCGAGAAAATATAGGCCATTGTAACCACTATTGACGCAACAATAGTTAAGATAGTTGTTATATCCTCGTAAAATTTACACCAGTGATAGGGTCATTAGGGTTAATTTAAGTTGACTATATTCGAGGTTGTTGAAGCGACTATCATTATTGAAGCGACTATAATTATTGAAACGATGATAAAAAGACCCGCTATAAAAAAGGCCAGCAATAATAGCTGACCTTATATATTTTAAAAATACTGATGTTGATGATGGTTATGCAAAATAACTTTTATTTTTCAGAGAGCGATGCTAACTATGGTGTTAACCAATCACGCGGTTTTAGATAGTAATCGGTTAATTCAAACTCAGGGGTGCCCTCGGCCGGTTCTAGACGATAATGCCAGCTGGCGAGAGGCGGCATACTGACAAGTATGGACTCGATACGCCCATTGCTTTGCAGTCCGAATAACGTACCACGATCGTAGACGAGGTTGTATTCTACATAACGTCCACGACGATAAAGCTGAAACTCACGCTGCTCATCGGTATAAGGGGTGTTTTTACGCTGCTCAAAAATCGGTAGGATACCATCAAGATAACCATTACCAACGGCTTGCATAAAATTAAAGCAAGTCTCAAAGTCCCAGCCGCGACTGTCAGTATTGACGTCATCATAGAACAAACCACCGATACCGCGCTGCTCATCGCGATGGCGCAAATGAAAATACTCATCGCACCACTGTTTGAAATCTGCATAGACATTGTTACCAAAAGGCGCACAAAGATCATGACAGACTTGGTGCCAATGGACGCAGTCTTCGAGCACCGGATAAAACGGCGTCAAATCAAACCCACCACCAAACCACCATATCGGCTCTTCACCCGCGGCTTCTGCGACAAACAGTCGTACATTGGCATGACTGGTAGGGACATTTGGGTTAGTAGGATGAACCACCAATGAGACGCCCATGGCCTGTGCTTTACGACCAGCAATATGAGGATGACGAGCAGTAGCGGAAGCAGGTAAGTTGTGCACATGGATATGACTGAACATGACGCCCGCTTTTTCAATAACTTTGCCACCTGCTAATACGCTTGATCGTCCACCGCCTCCCTCAAGGCGCTCCCAATCATCAGGGACAAAGGTTGCGTTGCCACCGCCTGCGCGTTCTTGCGCTTCTAACGCTTGGCAAATACGGGCTTGTAAATCGACTAAAAATTCACGCACACGCACGATATCATCATTGGTGGGTGTCGTCGCGTCATCTGCTGCTGGCAGATTTTGCTTATTATCTAAAGTTGGCATACTCATAACATCTCTGCCTATTTATTAAGGTGTAGGGCGGTATTGAAGTCTTTATCCAGCAAATGTCCCATGCGGTCGCGCTTGGTCGCTAGGTACTCAGCGTTCATATCATTTACCCCAACCAATAATGGCACGCGTTCAACAACATTAATACCATGTTCAGTCAGATATGCCACTTTGTCTGGATTGTTGGTAATGAGTCTGACTGCATCTACACCCACATGTGCCAGCATCGGTCCACACATATCATAGATACGCGCATCCGCGGGCAAGCCCAACATGAGATTGGCATCTAACGTATCATGGCCTTGATCTTGAAGGGCGTAAGCACGAATTTTATTGGTCAGACCAATACCGCGGCCCTCTTGACGCAAATACAAAATAGCCCCGCAGCCCGTCTCTTGTATTGCTTGCATGGCAGTATTGAGCTGTGGTCCACAGTCGCATTTTAAGGAGCTAAAAGCATCCCCAGTCAGGCACTCTGAATGAATGCGAATCAACGGAAGCGGTCGCTCTATTGGCGTGTCATCTTGACGCACGTCTGGGATATGATCTTGGTTTTGGTCGACCGCAAACAAGCCAACGGTCAGCATCACATGCTCTTGACCATCATCGTTTTCAAAGATATGAATATCAAACTCGCCATGACGAGTTGGTAGTTTGGCGCTAGTAATAAATTGATATGACATTAATGTCCTACATAATCCGATAATCGTGTCGGTAAAGGGTATGTTATCACCACATTAAAATAGCCATGTGATCCGAGACATCTTATTTCCAAGACACATTATTATAGTTATTAAGGTATATAGTATAACCTGTTCGTAGAGACAGCGTGCTGATTGTCTTTGGGATGAAAACACACAAAGTTCACAAACGACGCACGATGATTAAAGCGACAATTAAAAAAAAATGCTATTATGCCATACTATTTTGACGGATACAGTGACAAGTCTTTGTCCTTACATTACTATGTCGTCACTTACATCCGATATTGATGCCGATGAATTCAGGCATAATATCAACCATCGGCGTTGAAGTATCATAGCTATGATTCATTACTGTCCACTATGACAGTGTATTTATGTTAAAAAAGCACAGATAGCACCCTAGTATTTGTAGGCACGTTGAAAGAGGCACGTTCCACGTTGTCCAAATAATTATATAGTCAATTACATCAATAATGATGTAGATATTATTGACGTCGCTTAGTCCGCATTATGCACTAAGACAGCGTCTTATCAGCAGATTGGTAGGTATCGTACGGTTTATGCAGCAGTCACCTTCTTCCCCACAGTCTCATTCCGTATCTGCGTCAGCGTTTGATTCTGCTGCCCAGCTGTCGAATTTACAGCAAACTTATACTGTTATTCCGCGCGTGCGTCCTGAAACGCCTCTGCTTGATGGTATTGCTACACCCTCTGATCTCAATGATTTTACAACGGCTCAATTGATCACGTTGGCTGATGAGCTGCGTCTGTTTTTGTTGTATTCAGCAGGACAAAGCGGCGGGCACTTTGGTGCCAATTTAGGGGTGGTTGAGCTGACCATTGCCTTGCACTATTTATTAGACGCACCAAAAGACCAGATCGTTTGGGATGTGGGACATCAAGCTTATGCGCATAAAGTATTAACGGGACGCCGTGAGCAGATTGGTACTATTCGCTCAAAAGATGGCTTGACTGCCTTTCCTGAGCGAGCAGAATCCGCTTATGATACTTTTGGGGTTGGACATTCATCGACATCCATATCAGCGGGTTTGGGCATGAGTCTGGCGCTGCGTTATCAAGGCCTGACGCAGACCGTTGCTTGTATTATTGGTGATGGTGCAATGACGGGCGGGATGGCGTTTGAGGCCATGAACGACGCGGTACAGCAAGACGCTGATCTCTTAGTTATCTTGAATGACAACGATATGTCGATATCGTGTTCTATTGGCGGTTTTTCACGGCATTTAGCGATGCTTTGGGAGTCGGGTTATCAGGTAGATATCTCTGACGCAGGCGAGCCTATTTTATGTCGTCGCCCTGATATGCAAACGTTCGATCGTCGCAAACGTCATAAAGAGATGCGCGATGTGCCGCAGCTAGAAGACAACTTATTCAAAGCAATTGGTTTTACGTATTTCGGCCCTTTTGATGGTCATGATATCCCTGAATTGCTGCGCGTATTATCGATTGCCAAGCAGCTAAAAGGTCCCGTTTTAATCCATATCTATACGACTAAAGGCAAAGGTTTTGCGCCTGCTGAGCTGGATCCAGTCGGTTATCATGCGATCAGTAAGTTGCCTGTGGAAACTGAGAACGACGCACAGAGCAAGGCCACAGAAGCTTCAGACATAACAGCCGCTTCAACAGTAACAACGAAACCTGCTTTGAAATACTCGCAAGTATTTGGGCAGTTTTTATGTGATAAAGCAGTTACAGATGATAAATTGCTAGCCATCACGCCTGCTATGGAAGAAGGCTCTGGCATGATCGACTTTGCGCGTCGTTTTCCAGAGCGCTTTTTTGATGTGGCGATTGCTGAGCAGCATGCTGTCACGTTGGCAGCTGGCATGGCAACGCAAGGTGTCAAGCCTATCGTAGCGATTTACTCGACGTTTTTGCAGCGTGGTTATGATCAGCTGATTCATGACGTAGCATTACAAGATTTAGATGTGATGTTTGCTATCGATCGTGCAGGCTTGGTTGGCGAAGATGGGGCAACCCATGCTGGGGTATTTGACTTAGCGTTTTTACGCTGTGTGCCTAACATGCTGATTGCAGCGCCAAAAGATGAAAATGAATGCTACCATTTGCTCAACACCTGCTATGAATACCAAGGCTGTACGGCCGTACGTTATCCACGCGGTACGGGTACAGGAGCCGTTATTACTCAGCCGGCACAAACGTACAACATCGGTGAGGCCGTAGTAGAGTCGATTCTTGGTAATGATACTGCGCCCAAAAAGCTGGCGTTATTAGCGTTTGGTACGACCGTGGCAACCGCTCAGCAAGCCGCCCAAAACCTTATCAGCGAGGATGCATCAGCAGATTGTCAGGTGCAGGTCGTTAATATGCGCTGGGTAAAGCCTCTGGATTCGGCATTGCTAGAGTCCTTATTGGCGCAAAGGGTGACTCATATTGCGACGTTGGAAGAACATGTGATTATGGGCGGCGCGGGCAGTGCGGTGAATGAGTATTTGCTCAATGAGTCGCCTGCTTTTAAACGCCATCATCCGATTATTTGCAATATTGGTATTCCTGATCGCTTCATTGCCCATGGTTCGCCAGCAGAGCAGCTTGCTGACTGCGGTTTGGATATTGATGGTGTGGTTAAACAACTCAAGCAGCTATTGTCGTAAGCAATATTTTTAAGACATGTTTTTAAGATTTGCCATGCGTATTAAAAGCGTGGGTTTTAATAGAAAAAAGCTCGATAGAGCGAACGCCTACTAGCCGTAGGTGCTGACTTTTTTACAACTTGGGCAGTATGTGATGACCATCGAATTATCGATTGGTTTGATGCGTATGGTGGTTTTTTCGTTTTTGTCGGACAATTTTAGTATAATGCGATGATTCTTTTAAGAAGAGCGTTTTAAAAGGCTCTTTTTTCATCGCATGAATACAGTGTGTGTTAGGTACGATGTGATGCAACGGCTCATTGGCATGTTGTGGACACAGATTTGGTCTTATCGTTTTTATATTCATTCATCAAGCAAATAGGTTATTTATGGAACCCATGGTCGTCATCGCAGCACGTACTGCTGAAAAAGTTGGTAAAGAAATTTTATATGCGCATCAAAACCGTCATAAAATTGAATTGGACATTGAGTCTAAAGGACTTGATGGTCTAGTGACGCGCATCGATCGCTTCAGCGAAGAGCTGACGATTGAAACACTAAAAGCCAGCTACCCAAATCATTCATTTTTGGGTGAAGAGTTCGGTATGCAAGAAGGTCGCGGCGAAGATGCGGACTGGTGCTGGATTATCGATCCATTAGATGGCACCAAAAACTTCGTCCATGGTGTGCCGCAGTTTTGTGTGTCTATCGCAGTACAGCATAAAGGTGTCACGCAACATGGTGTTGTCTATGACCCAGTTCGTGATGAGATGTTCTCTGCGAGCCGTGGTAAAGGCGCTCGTCTGAACCAGCGCCGCATCAGTGTGAGCGAACGCAAAACCATCGACGGTGGCTTATTTACGACTGGTCACCCTCTTGAACGTAAGCGCAATGGTGAAGTAATCTCTTATGCAAAACAGCATTTTGAGAGCCTACAAAAAGTCTCTGAAGCGGGTGGTCAAATTCGTCGTCTAGGTTCAGCGGCATTGGATCTATGCTATGTGGCTGCTGGTCGCTTCGATGGTTATTTTGAGATGTCTATCAAGCCTTGGGATATCGCAGCGGGCGAGCTTATCGTAACAGAAGCACGCGGTGTGGTGGTCGATCATACTGGCGCACACAACTCTATGACCTCAGGCTCTATCTTTGCTTGTAATGTCAAATTGTTGAAACCATTGATGCAGACGGTCGTTCCTTCGTGGGGCGATGCATTATAAGTACGAGTGTTTAAGAACGCTGGTATGTGAGTAAAAGCACAACCCCTAAAAAGCTGGTTCCATTATGGAGCCAGCTTTTTTGTTTTTCTGGTGCATTTATCTTCAACCGTGATCCCTTGAAACTCAAGCTCTTTACTCATCGTCTCTAACAGCGTCAACTCGTTTTCTATAAGCGCCAGCATATCTTGTACGTGTGGCAAAGCTTTACTGCAAGCGGTAATGCAAAACTCAATCTTATCCAAATAACTGGCTAAGGTAATGTTCATTGCTTGACCATTGAAGACGATAGAAGCGGGGTATAGGGACTGTAGGCGCGCCCCATTCCAGTACAGAGGTTTTTCAGAACCGGGCACGTTGGAGATGATAAGGTTGAAGGCTTGCTTTTTAGGGAACAGCCCTGTTGCCACGTTAATCCCTTCCCAAGCATAAGCAATCACACTGTAGTTGATGACTTGCGCCTGATTCATACGGCGAAACCGGCGTTTGCCATTATTCATACTGCGATGAATAAGCTCGATCCTACGGAGTGGGTTATCCAAATGGGTGCCTAAGTTTGCCAATACAAACGACAACTGATTGCCTGCAATACTGTTGTCAGTACGCAGCGACATGGGCACAAAGGCAATTAAAGGTTTGCTTGGCAGCGCATCCATGGCTATCAAATACTGACGAATGGCACCAGCACAAACGGCCAGTACGACATCGTTTTTACTGATTTTTAATCTCTCAGCAATAGCGTTGAAGCGCTGTATGTCATAAGACTGCGCAGCAATTCGCCGTGAGGCTGAAATT
Source organism: Psychrobacter alimentarius (assembly GCF_001606025.1). Taxonomy (NCBI): domain Bacteria; kingdom Pseudomonadati; phylum Pseudomonadota; class Gammaproteobacteria; order Moraxellales; family Moraxellaceae; genus Psychrobacter; species Psychrobacter alimentarius. The sequence continues at coordinate 332,898 of NZ_CP014945.1, forward strand.
CGCGTATTCAAAACGCTCATTGGGGCATCAAAAGTGCCGACATAACCATCGTCGCCATAATTTTTAAAATTGTCGAGCAATTCGGTAAAGACAGGTTTGATGGTAGAGATTTGCTCTTTGATGATGCGCCGTACAGATCGCTTGGCAGGCAGCATAGCATTGACCTGATTGCGATGGCGCGTCATCAATGACCACACGGGCAGCGTAACTGGCTCATCTGGCGATTGCGAGAGAGATCGTTGCACCAACCGCATGGCTGCTATGCCATCGACCAGCGAGTGATGAATCTTAAAATATAATGCAAACCGCTCAGGGCTGTGCTCGTTTTCTGGTTGAATGCCTTCGATGATGTGACATTCCCATAGCGGCATCGCACGATCTAGCAGACGACCATGCTCTCTTGAAATGTACATCAGCAGCTCGCGAATACGACCAGGACTTGGCAGAGCAACATGATGAAAATGATGCTCGACATCAAAGTTTTTGTCTTTTTTCCAAAAAATCAGATGCTCTAAAACCTGATTAAAAGGAAAGCTTGGCGGTACATCGGATTCTTGCATTTGTTTGACTAACTGATAAACAAAATCGCTGTCCGCCGCTTCTGGTTTTTCAAATAAGAACAAACCACCGACATGCATGGGCTGTTTACGCGACTCAATAAGTAAAAATAACTGATCAACTGCGGTGAGAAGTCGCATAATAAATCCTTTTATGATGATAAGTTGAATAAGAAGTCATCATTGATAAATCTCCATTAATCAATTCTCAAATGGTTATTAAAAAGAGCGTCTTGATATAAATAAGTCTTATACCGTTTATTTATTATTATTTTATAATTGCTCTTTTCTCTAGAGAAATAGAGGTATCAATCTATTGAAAAAAGTAGCCAGTCTGCGGTGAGCTGGCTGTTGCCATCTTGCGCATAGGCATACGACCGGCCAAAAAGGCGGCACGCCCTGCCCATATGGCGTGTTTCATAGCATGAGCCATCATCACTGGATTTTGCGCATTGGCAATGGCCGAATTCATCAATACGCCATCACAACCCAGCTCCATGGCCAGCGCTGCATCAGACGCAGTACCCACGCCTGCATCAACCAATACGGGTACTTTGGCATTTTCAATAATTAAGCTGAGCGTGTGACGATTGAGCAGACCCAAACCTGAGCCAATCAAGCTACCAAGCGGCATAATAGCAACGCAGCCCATGCTCTCTAATTCTTGGGCAACGATAGGGTCATCTGAGGTATACACCATGACTTCAAAACCATCATCAATCAATACTTTGGCAGCTTTTAAGGTTTCGGTCACATTGGGATAGAGGGTTTTTTCATCACCCAACACTTCAAGCTTGACCAAATTGTGTCCGCCCAATAGCTCGCGCGCAAGCTTACAAGTACGAATCGCTGTCTCTGCATCAAAGCAGCCAGCCGTATTGGGTAAAATGGTGTATTTGTCAGGCGAAATCACATCAAGCAAATTAGGCTCATTGCTATTTTGTCCAATATTGGTACGACGAATCGCGACTGTCACAATCTCTGCTCCTGAGGCAGCAATAGCGTCACCCGTTTCAGTCATGTCTTTATATTTGCCCGTACCTACCAACAGCCTAGAAGAGAAGGTGCGACTGCCTACGGTAAAAGTATCTTGTAAAAGGGGTGTCGGTTGGATAATGCTAGCGTTCTCTGACATAACGAAAAATCCTAATAGCGGGCGGGCAAGGTAAAAGGCAAACAATATGCCATCTAAATGTGATAAAAATACGTGCTGTGGCTAATCATAACGTACTGTTAGGAAAAGGACTACCTGTACCTATGCACGCCACTTCTTTGTATCAAATTCAAATGGCATTGACGGTAATTTTTTTGTGAATATGCTAAAAATAAACGGAAAACGATGGGTCTATAGCGCCTTCTATATAAAGTCATACTCATTTAAAACAAAATGCTATTATAACAAACTCGTGCAATCTTACTTACACTCTTTTTGGGTCAGCCAGCCAAGCACAATGCGTTTGCGCTACTTATATAGTTGGGTCGAAATAAAATAGATACGTGAATAGTCGCGTGTTACTGGTATAAATGTTCCGTGCGTGCTTCTAAAAACAGGCTGCGCAACATTCATCTCAGTAGCAGGGTATCGGTTTTAGAGTACATCGACTATACGATGCTTGGGCACGATTTTTTCTGAAATCATTTTCCTTTATCAGGCCGTCTTTATGCTGCAATTACCATACAGTTTCGCAAAACGTCATCAAATTTTGGTCATGCTGGCAATCGATCCTGAGCTGCCGCCGACATTGCTACTGACCAAAGCCACTCCTTTATCCGCCATCAATGAGGCGGTACGCTTTTTACAGCAGCAAGGCGTGCGCGCTGTACCAACTTACGAAAGTGTCAACGCGGACGACTTTGAAAGGCGTATGAACGCCGCCTACGCCGGTAATACGGGAGAATCACAGCACATTGCTGCTGGGCTAGAAGATCATCCCGATCTTGATAGTTTGGCAGACAGTGTCCCAGAGACGGAAGATTTGATGGATCAGCAAGACGATGCCCCTATTATTCGTCTGATTAATGCACTGTTGTCTGAAGCCATACGTTTGAATGCCTCGGACATTCACATCGAAACCTTTGAGAAGCGATTAGTGGTACGTTTTCGTGTCGATGGGGAATTGAAGGAGATCATCACCCCAAAACGACAGTTGGCACCATTACTGGTCTCACGTATTAAAGTCATGGCTCGACTGGATATCGCTGAAAAGCGTGTGCCGCAAGATGGGCGTATCAGTCTAAGATTGGCAGGTCGTGAGGTGGATGTGCGAGTATCGACATTGCCTTCAAGCTTTGGTGAGCGAGTGGTGATGCGTTTGTTAGACAAGCAAGCAGGGCGTCTCAATATGACGTATTTGGGGTTGTCTGATAATGACTATAGCGAGCTTAAACGTTTGATTCATCGCCCACATGGCATTATTTTGGTGACAGGGCCGACAGGCTCAGGCAAAACCACGACGCTGTATTCGGCATTGACAGACTTAAATGATCAAACCCGTAATATCTTGACCGCTGAAGATCCCATTGAGTTTCAGCTCGATGGTATCGGGCAAACGCAGGTCAATAATAAAGTCGATATGACCTTTGCCAAAAGTTTGCGAGCGATGTTGCGTCAAGATCCAGACGTAGTGATGGTGGGTGAGATTCGTGATCTTGAGACAGCAGAGATTGCCGTACAAGCGTCTTTAACAGGACATTTGGTATTATCAACGCTGCACACCAATACGGCCATTGGCGCAGTCACACGACTGCAAGACATGGGCGTTGAGCCGTTTTTATTATCGTCGTCGCTCATCGGCGTGGTAGCGCAGCGTTTGGTGCGTACTTTGTGCTCACACTGTCATGGCTGGCAAGCAGCCGACACAGAGCAAGCCAAGTTGTTTACTGAGATTGGTGTGGAGATTGAGAAGGGAGTCGATAGCGCTATCCAATTGCCCAAACCCATTGGCTGTGATAAATGTAATCAATCAGGTTTTAAAGGGCGTACGGCGATATATGAAGTCGTGCCCATTGATGACACGTTACGTCGCATGATTCATAGTAATACCGCTGAGTACGAGCTAGAAGAGTACGCGCGTTTGCAGACGCCCTCGATTCGTGCCGATGGTCTGCGCAAGGTCATAGAAGGGCGTACCACGTTAGAAGAGGTACTGCGAGTGACCAAAGAAAGCGCGCTCATTGACGAGGCGATTATTAGCTAATCGTACTTTTCTATGGCGATATTATTTTACTGCCATACACTCAATCTCGACACTAGCACCAGCTGCCAATTCTGACACGCCAAAAGCAGAACGTGTAGGATAAGGTCTGGTCATTTCAGTTCTATAGACGTCGTTGAAGTCGTCAAAGTCATCCATATCAACAAGCATTGCCATACACTTGACGATATCTGATTTTTGATAGCCGTATGTTAATAAAGTGGCATTGATATTGTCTAAGGTTTGTTTGGTTTCAGATTTGATACCGCCTTTGACCAGCCTACCTTCTCTCATACCAATCTGACCAGATAGGTATAAGGTATTGCCGACACGTACCGCTTCTGAAAAAGGATAATCTCCACCTTCGCCAAGAAATACAGGGCCAGATTTTGTGGTAGTGGCGGTGGTTGCTCCTACTGGCGCTGCATGGGTCGCCATCGTAAATCCTAAGGCGCAGGCAGTAACGAGCACCGTCTGAGACAATGTTTTAAACAATACTTGAGCTTTTTTGGACATCACTGTCTCCTTCATTATTATTATTTTTGATTATCGATACACCAAGTACACGCTATCGAGCTATTGAGGCATGGCTTTTATGGGTATGAAGCGAAAGCCTGCTACTTATGAGCAGCAGGCTTGGTCGAATGATTGAGTCACTTTTAGAATCAGTAACGGTTTTTAAGACGGTTCATTGTTTTTGCCTTGGCGCCGCGCTTCTAATTCTGCTTTGGGTATCCATGCCCATGTCATCTCAACCACAATAGGATCGCGCTCACTATCAGACTCGCGATCATGAATCACGCAAGGAATCACCATCTCACCCTTTGGAGTGTTTAAAATATCTAGACGCTGCTCATCCGATAAACTGGCGATGGCGGCTATTTGTCCTTTTTTGATTGGACGATAAAAATTGACCGAATACGACTTAATCAGTAGCACACGATCAGACGGCAGATTTAAACCCAAAATAAAACCTGTGGCGGTCTCTGCCAGTAACGTGATGGCCACGGCATGAATAGAGCCGATATGGTTTTGAACCGTTTTGGTATTGTTTAAGCTGACCACGACGCGATTGGGCTCGACGATTTCGTAATAAACCCCCGTCGTTCCTACGTAGGGCACTACTTTACCAAAGGCTTTAGACAAGATGCTAGAACGCGCGCTGTTAGGCAAATATTTGGTGACAGATAAGAGCTTGGTGAATTGGTTACTGATTGGCTTAAGCGTACTGTTTGGTTGTTCGACTGGCAGTCCTGCATTGTCAGAAACTTTGGTTGACGATTTTTTTGCCAGTTTGATAGGCAGTTTTTTTAATAGTCCTGACATACAAAATTCCTTAAGGTGAAGTGGTTTCAACATGTTAGTGACAGAGTATAGTCAGTTCGACATAAAAGAGCGTTGCGTGCGACTAGGATTTATTTCCATAGCTTGCTGCTAACACAGAGGCTACGAAAAGCTCGTTCCAGCTCGCCCTGTCTCGTTTTTAAAGTCAATCGGCTATCGTTCAGGTAAGCTGCGCTCATGAAAAGTTGTACTCAAAACGATTAAAAAGCGTAACCTTACAAGCTTTATCCTAACAGCTATTTGGACTATGTTACATTAACGCAGGTATCTCGACCATTATTACCTTGAACTGCTGCGCTCATAAAACTGCAGTCATGCAATGCGATGGCTGAGCCATACTCTCTAGACAAATGAATAACATACAACCAAACCAAGTAGGTACAAAAAATGGCTCAGTCACACCAGTTGCTCACGTATCGGCACTACTAGATGCTAGGTGGCGAGCCGCGCTATAATAGTGAGATTTTAGCGTGCTGTATTTGTTTCTCACGCGATTGTTGACTGCTGGATAATGCCATGCCTGATATGTTTCCTCATAAGCCCATCAATATCATTTATACAGGCGTCGCTGGTACGGGTAAAACCTACCGACTGCTACAAATCGCTAAAGAATATACCGATTATCTGCCTAAAACCAATTATGAGGATTTGCTGGTACAACTCTTACAAGAATTGAGCTGGCGCGAAGTAGTATGTTTGATATTTTTGGAGTTTCAATCCAGAAAGCAAGACTTGGTAAAAGTGCCTGAACTTGTCAATCATGAGTTTTATATTGCAAAAGCCTCACTAAATGCCCGTGACAATCACTTGAGAAACACGGCATGGGCGGTACTACAAACACACAGTCCTACTGACTCAAAAACAGTCGTTTCTAAAAATCGAGCCAGCCAAGCTTACTTTGATAAAGATCATAGCGGCGCGTGGTATTTGTTGCCCGACAGCCTCACACTATTAGAGGATTTATCACAGCAGTTAGCCGAATTTCAGCAGGCGCAGCGTGACTGTCATAAAAGTCAAGATCATCACTTTAGTCAGCAGCGGTTTAGTATGGTTAGCTTTCATCAAGCCTATGGTTATGAAGAGTTCGTGGAAGGGATTCGCCCCGTTATGACAACCTCTCATTCCCATAAAGACAGTCATATACAGGCCAATAATATGCCTGCCCAAATGAGTTATGCTATCCAAGAAGGTGCATTTTTAAAGCTCTGTCAGCGCGCGGCTAACGACCCTGAGCAGCGTTATGCGGTGCTGATTGATGAGATCAATCGTGCCAATGTCTCACGAGTGTTTGGGGAGTTACTTAGTCTGATTGAGCCAGATAAACGGGCCGGTATGCAAAATGCGATGACGGTCAATCTTGCCTATTCTGGACGTCCCTTTAGTTTGCCTGCTAACGTCGATATTTATGCCACGATGAATACGCAAGACCATTCGTTGGCACCGCTCGATATGGCGCTGCGTCGTCGTTTTCGTTTTGTAGATTGTCCACCGCAGCCTGAATTGTTGCCTATCATCAGTCTTAGCACAGAGGCACAAACTGATGATGCTGTAGAAACCATTGATTTGTCCAAATTATTGATGGGTTTAAACACTCGTATTACGCAAGTCTTAGGGTCAGAGGCTCAGCTCGGACATGCTTTTTTATGGTCGGTGAGCACCCTTGAACAGCTACAAATAGCGCTGTGTGAACAAGTTATTCCACAATTGGCACAAGCGGCAGGTGGACAAGTGGTCGTCTTACAGTATATTTTTAAAGATGAGCCGCAGCCGCTGAGTGCGCAGTTTATTCAAGACCATCAAGCGCTGATAGACCATGGTGCAAGTCATCATATGGATAGCCAAAATAATAACGCTGCTCAGCATCCAATGTTTTCAGGACATAACGCTTTTCTGACGCAGTCGATGACTACAGGTAATTATAGAATCAATACGGATCTCATCACCAAGACAGGCGAATTTGCCAAGCCTTTTGTCTATCAGCGTTTGTATGACTAAGGGTGTGTCGTAGTGATAAATAGCCAAGCGTCCTATCAGAATCCTACGTTGAGGCAAGCGAGTCGCACCCATATTGACGCGCTTACTATTAACAATCATGGCAATCGTGTCATTACGGTGTTTGAGCATCAACGTCTGATAGCACAGGACTTTATACACAGCGCTGATTTTTATTGGCTGATGGCACAAGAGTTTGCAGTATTTACTATCAAGCGTAAGCAAGGGGCGTGGCAGTTAAAGGTTGGGCATTATATCGGTATCGTCTTACTACCGAGTGGCATGATGCTTGAGATATTGCCAAAGCTGGCGGCTGATAATGAAAACCCTCGTAGGCAGCTACAACCTGGTCATACCGCCTCGCATCAAACCCAGATAGGAAAAACCCGTCAATGGGTGCAAAATATGTTGTCTGATCTGACTCATGGTAGCGATCATCCTTACTCTAAGTTACCCAATACAAAAAATCTGGGTCAACTGAGTCATCATTTGACGGCTTTGCCCATAGCGACATTGCCACTGCCTGATTGGCTGATTGAGCAGTTCTTGCAGCGATTGATGCATTATCAACCCATCAAACATTATCAGTCACAGACGCATAATCAAGCTTCATTACAAGGCCGTTTGCTCATCAAGGAGCAGCTGCGTCATAATAGTATGCAGCCACATAAATTTATGTGTGAGAGCAGCGTGTTAAATCAAGACATGCTAGGCAATCGCTTGATTAAAAGTGCCTTGGTTTTATTGGCACCTATGTTTTCTAAATCTATGTCACTCAAATGCCTACAAGCGTGGCAAAAAGTGCCTATGCTGACCCAGCATGAGAGGCAGCAGCTAACATCGATTTACCAGCGAGCAAAGCGGCAGATCGAGATACAGCCACTACAAGCGAAGCAATTACAAGCGGCGCAGCAATTATTAGACTTGGCATATTGGTTATTACAGCAGTCAGATATGGCAGCGGGTAATGGTATTGACCCAAAAAAAACCTCTAAGAATAATCTGTCACAACTGCGCTTGTGCCTGTTGATTGATATGAATCAAGCGTTTGAACAATGGGCAAGTCAGCGCATTGCATCGACATTTATGCAGGCAAGTAGCCAATATCGACCGTTGTACCAAACGCAGCGGGTTTGGCTCAGTGACGAAGAAGGGCAGGCATGCTTGTCCATTCGTCCAGATTTACTAATGTATGAGGCAGCCACTAGCCATGAGCATTACCACAGTCAGAACCATAAAAACGATGTACCTAATGCGAAAGCGTTAAGGCGTTATAGTCATGTCATCGATATTAAATGGAAACCGCTATCCCATGCAGCTGCGATTAGCGCAAGTGATGCTTATCAATTGACAAGTTATGCGCAGGCGTATCAAGCACAGCAAGTGTGGCTGGTTTATCCTGTTCAAGATGATGAGCGGCACCCCATTGCACTCAAACAAGTACGGTATGAGAACGAAAGCGCCGATAATGAACCCTGTATTGCTCAGTTATGGCTTATGCCTTTCAATGTCCTGACAGGGTCGATAAACAGCGACTTGCTTCCCGCATTAGATGTAGTATAATCACGCTACGGGCGATGGCATATCATGGCTGGTAAGGTTTTTTGGTTTCACGTATTTTGATAAATGATGCGTATTTTTCAAATAATTGCGAATTATTTTAAATTAATTAAAAATAGGTGTTGACACAATCGGCTTTACCCCTTAATATGTGCACCTCGATAGCGAGGAACATTAACAAGTTAGCGGCATTGCCAATAACCAGTTAGTCAACAAACTATCGTGATAATAGAGAATTTCGGAGTGTGGCGCAGTTTGGTAGCGCATCTGGTTTGGGACCAGAGGGTCGTAGGTTCGAATCCTATCACTCCGACCATCTATTTTAAGAGCCTTACAGGCTTTTTTTTATGTATAATGATTTAGTTTAGAGTATTCCTTAAACTGATGTAATATATAAAAAGCCCCTAAGAGCGCCTGTAGCTCAGTTGGATAGAGCACCTGCCTTCTAAGTAGGTGGTCGCAGGTTCGAGCCCTGCCAGGCGCACCATTTAGCCTGCATATTTTGCCAGTCCTTGGCAACAGTTATGGCGGTTGTAGCTCAGTTGGTAGAGCCCCGGGTTGTGATCTCGGTTGTCGTGGGTTCGAGTCCCATCAGTCGCCCCATTTTTATTCTGCAAAAACTCCCCTTTATTTCTATCTTATTACATAATGTGCTATTGTTATCAGCCTTTGCCATTTTTGGCATTTTCGCGTGTCTGATTGGTTTTACATTAAATTCAATATATTCGTATTTATGAATATAATAAGTATTTGCTTATTTTCAATTTACTAATCTCCTTATGATTCGCTTTTATCATAGGTTCATAACGAGTGTTGCTGCATTTTTTTCTCATTATTTGACAATCACTTTCACACAAAGCAACAAACGGTCAAGTGTTGTATTAGAATAGAACGGTAACTCAATTGAATACCCATACTTTGTTAATTGATATAAGATTCAACCGCTACCATACGAGTCTTATCGAACTGGTGCAAAAATATAATGAAACATCATGTATTTAACATTGAGCGAGTTTAGGGCGGTAGCAATTAGTAGGTAGGTGTTTGCTTATTTTTTACAAGCTACTACTGACCTTGTACAACTAAGGAAGTGATTGATGGACGCATTAAGTGTATTGTTGCAAAACGTGCATTTGTTTGAAACCAAGTATTATCGTTTGAATGGTAATGGAAATTGGTCTTATTCTATTACCAGAAAGGATACCCTTTTATTTTACCTAGTCATGTCTGGAAGCTTTTGTATTGATGTTGGTAATGGCCTAAGACAGGCACATGCTGGCGATATCATTATGATTCCCAATGCCTATCAGCATGTCAGTTACGCACTCAATCACAATGGCAATGATGCTAAACCGTTAGATGAGATGCTGACGCATTGTAAAGAGCACACGCTTGAAATCGATGGCGATGGTGAGCCCAATTCGTCTTTGATATTGATAGAATGCAAATATGATAAAGAGATGATTCGTCCTTTATTGTCTATGTTGCCGTCTATTTTGCCTGAGATTAATGATAAATCAGGCAGATTTGAAGTCATTGATGTTGAAATCAAGCTTCTGACGTTGGAGGCAGAGAGCGAGCGCATGGGCAAAACAGCCATTATCAATCATTGGGCAAGCATTATGATGATTGAATGTTTGCGTGTGTATATTGAAAAATTACCAGAGGCGACAGAGAATTGGCTAAAAGCCATGAAGGATCCTTTTTTGACCAAAGCGCTGGCAGCGATGCATGAAGCGCCGAGTCAAAACTGGACCATCCATAGACTTGCTGAAACGGCAGGCATGTCACGCTCAAGCTTCGCGCAACGTTTTAAAGATACGGTTGGTGTGCCACCGCTGACGTATCTTATCGATTACCGTTTACGGCTGGCAGCGCGGTATCTGCGCTTGCAACAAAACAGTATCAGTCGTATCAGTGAGCTTGTCGGGTATGCTTCTGACTCTACATTCAGCCAAGCATTTAAGCGTGTTTATGGCGTATCGCCAAAAGCGTACCGTCAGCAATATCGTCAACAAAACATCGCTTAGCTAAGCACAATCAGATATCTTCCACTATAGACAGGCATTAAGGCAGTTACTGCGCCCTTAATGCCTGTTTTTGCATATACGCATGACTTTTTGATAAGGTTAGCAATCTGATTCTGACACGTGGTATTTTGATGATGCACAGCTGACAATGTGTGTGTGTTCAGGTACTATGGAGGGATGAGTCATCTAGACAAAAATGTTTGTGAGCGCGCCATATTACTGATAGCGCTGTCTGATAGCATGATCTAGACGATGTTTATTTTTGCTGCTGATGGTACGTTATGACTGAACCGACCGCAAAGCCAAACGCACACCCGAATAACCAACAGGGCAATGCTGCGTCTGCCAAAGAACCAAGCAAGACGAGTGACAATCATACTGAGATAGAAAATAAGGACAATCAAGATTTGGTAGAGCCTTCGCCAAAGGGTCACATGACTGAAACACTCGATAAAGCGGCGTTATTGGCGCTATTTATATTACCAGATACTGAAGAACACATTACTGGACAAACCAGTGCTGAAAATACCAAAGTTCGAGAAAGTGCAGAGTCATCTACTGCGCTGACTGAAAGTAGTATTGCTGAGCAACGAGTGGCGCTTTATCACACTCAACATGAGCGTACACGGTTACTGTACCTCGCATCAGCTGCAATACGTCCCACTTATTTGGTCCAAACACTCAAATCGCAATTTGCAGAGTATCATCAATATCTACTCGCCCAGCAACTTGATAAGCGTGGTCTGATGGATACGGATGGATTGGATCGTTTGTGGCAGCAGCTGCACGTGGTCGATGATATCATCGCTGACATTGTACGCCATATGCCAGCGCAGCAGCCAGCAGGGTGGCAACTCACTACTCAAGATGGACACAATCCACTGTGTTTTGCGACTGTCGGTAAGCTCAAACATGGCAAACCGATTCGAGATCAAGGCAGTTTAAATAGCTACGTACTCGGTCATTTTGGTGTGAGTAGCTTTACCTATGATCGCGGCTACTATATAGGGCATGTGGTTGGGTATTTATTCAGTTGCTATTTTTGCGCCCATCTGTCGATCAGTTATGGTGTCTCAGCGCTTGGTCAGCAAGTGATAGCAGATTATGACTATGCCAGTCTGGAAACCCCGCATATGGTGAGACTGCTACAGGGGTTGGATGGTTATTGCAAAAAACGCATTTATCAACTGGCGGTTATTTGTGCACGTTTGAGTGTGTTTGCCAGTGATAAGCGTATCGAGAGAATGCTGATTGCAGAAGTCAATGATTTTGATAAGAAGTTGCAACAGCAGCATTTAGACGTCTTGTTATTACAAGGGTTAATGCCAGACAGTAATGATTCTACCCCACTTTTTTGAACATGCCATACGCTAGGTAAAGACTCTCTTAAAGCAGGCGCTTAAACCTGTACCTTTGTTTGTTGACCTTAGGATATTTGCTGCTATGCCCGCTTATCATTTTAAAGCGCTTGACGATCGCGGCGGTGTCCAAAAAGGCTTGCTCGAGGGCGACTCTGCGCGGCAAGTGCGTCAGCAATTGCGTGACAAGCAGTGGACGCCTGTTGAAATCAGTGCAGTCAATGATCGACAAAGTAAACATAAAAGCCGCTACAAAAAACCCTCCGCTTATGAGTTGGCGTTACTCACACGCCAATTGTCTGTCTTATTGGCAGCTGGTATTCCGCTTGAAGAAACTTTAGCAGCGGTCGCCAAACAGTCTCCAAAAACCCATATCAAATCGTTAATGCTGGCGGTACGCTCCCATGTGTTAGAAGGGCTTAGTTTGGCGCGGGCATTACAACAAGCGGCGAGCTTTCCACCTTTATACATTGCCACTATTGCTGCTGGTGAAAAATCAGGACACTTGGACCTAATTCTCAACCAGTTGGCAGATTACACCGAAAATCGTTTTGCCTTGCAAAAAAAGATTCAAGGCGCGATGGTTTATCCCATTGTACTGATGGTGATGGCCGTTGGGGTGATTATGGGTTTGATGAGCTTTGTGGTGCCCAAAATTGTCAAAGTGTTTGAGCAGTCTGAGCAAGCGTTGCCGCTGATTACTCAGGTGGTTTTGACGCTTTCAAACATTATCACCCAGTGGTGGTGGTTGATGCTCTTGGTATTGGGAAGTATGGCGTTTTTGTTTTATCGGTTTGCTCAGACCAATGCAGGCAAATTGACCATCGATAGTGTCGTGCTGAGATTGCCCATATTGGCACGATTGTCTAAAGGCCTCAATGCCGCACGCTTTGCCAGTACACTTGCCATATTGGTACGTTCAGGTGTGCCACTAATTGAAGCGCTACATATAGGCGCTGCCGTAACGACCAATTTGCATATCAAGCAGACCATTATTGTGGCTGCTGATAGAGTGACTGAAGGCTCAAGCCTATCGAGTCAACTTGAAAAATCACCATATTTTCCACCAATGATGGTACAAATGATCAAAAGTGGTGAAAACTCAGGCGAGCTTGAAAACATGCTTAGTCGCGCAGCCAACATGCAGGAGGCTGAAGCCACTAACTTTATCAGCACGCTACTGTCATTACTCGAGCCTTTAATGCTGGTACTGATGGGGGTTGTGGTAATGATTATTGTGATGGCGGTCATGCTACCGATCGTCAATATGAACGATCTGGCAGGTTAGCAAATGGCCAATATCACATCTGATTTATTGCCGCTCTGCCTCTATTAGAAAATAGATTCATTGCTTATCTGATTTTCTACCTATCTTTTATTACCTCTATCTTGCTAAATCTTGTGTTAGCTTTCTTAAGATTTGCTTACTGTAGTATATTTTTGATTCACACACTTTTTTGCTACTTTAACTACCGCTATAAAGCTATAGTAAACGCGAACGCAAACTTGCTTTTAGTGGGCGTGTTTTATTGTGACGGTTGTTCATAGTAGACGCTACTAACAATCCACTGGCAGCGCTGGATAAAACCAAAATCATGGTTTATAGTGATAATTGTTTCAATCCTCATTATGATGATGCTAATGAGTGCGACTTGGACGCTACTTTTACTATGTATACAACCGTGATGACAAAAGTTATGACTGACACAAACCATGTAAATACGATGCCAAAGCCCACCGTTAATACTGCCAAAATTCAGGTAAACGATGTGAGCGATAATAAAACCGTTTTTAAGCAACGCCGTTTAGTAAGCCGATCCAATCAGTCAGGGTTTACCCTTATTGAGATTATGGTGGTCATTGTTATTTTGGCCATTCTTGCGGGTTTAGTGGTACCAAAGGTAGTTGGGCAGAGTGATAAAGCGCGCGTTAAAACGACTGAGACTGCGCTGGCTACTGTTTCAAATGCGCTCGATATGTATAAGGTGGATAATTCACGTTATCCGACCACAGCACAAGGGCTTGAAGCGCTGACTACGCCACCCGCCGAGGCCAAAAACTATCCGGATGGTGGCTATATCAAAGGCGGTTATCCAACCGATGGCTGGGAAAACGAACTGCAATATGTAGCACCAGGCGGTGAAGGTCGACCTTACGATTTATTTTCATTGGGGGCAGATGGTCAGCAGGGCGGTGAAGGTCAAGATGCTGATATTTATGCCACGTTATAAATTTTAGACTCGTCAATGCTAAAAAGGTTTGCAGCAAAGGCTTTCTGATATGTGGCTTGTTTGCTGACTCAGTCATTTCTGACAATCGCTATACATCAACCAATCATACGTTATTGGTTGATGTTTTTATCGGTAGATAAAATAAGCGCCATTTCATATATTCTTGCGTATTAGGACAGTCCCATTCCTATCAGCTTTTAGGCGTTGATGCCAACTACCTCGCTATTGCCAGAGTAGTTAGGCCTTAACCAACCGTCATTGTAAGTAGACATTAAGGTAGTTACTCATGTTAATTCAAATGCCCACAACGAAACCAATCCCTACAGGTAAATGTCATTCTAAACAGTCTGGTACGTTTGCCATTGTGAGTGCCGCGTTAATAACGGCCTTATCGATGGTATCTATCAACACTCAGGCAGCAGGGTTAAATGATCTGTTTGGTAACAACAATGCGGCACAGTCCAAGTTTTTGCCAGTAGAACAAGCGTTTCAAGTGAGTACCATGACCAAAGCGACTTCTAAAGGTACGCAATTATCCATTAATTTTGATATCACGCCTGGTCATTATGTGTATAAAAATCAGCTGACTTTAAAATTCCCTAAAGGAGTGAGTGCAGCGCCTTTTACTTTTAGCCAATCGCCTGTTTCTATTGATGATCCTACGTTTGGTAAAGTGCCCGTATTTACGCAAAAAAACATGGTAGCGACTACCATACTAACCACCAATAACGGTAAAGCTGCGAAAAATGTACCTGTTATGATTGGTTGGCAAGGCTGCGCTAAAGCGGGATTGTGTTATCCACCAGAAAAAATCAAAACCACAGTCAATATTGCTGTGACACGCAAATAAACATTGTGTAATTCGGCTCAAATATTAGTAGGAAATCGCATGTTAGCAACAAAAAGGGAGCCTGCCATGTCTACCAAATCAATAGAACAAACCTCATCGCTAACGGCAAATCGTCCCTCAAAAAAATCTTATCTACTGGCATTTGCTGTAAGCAGTAGCTCACTACTTACTGGGCTGTTACCAACTGCGTTTGTCGCTACAGGGTTGACTGCGACCTCGACCATGACGCAAGCAGCGGGATTAGGCGATTTATTTGGCAAAGATCAAAGTGGCGCAAAGTCAGAGTTTTTACCA
The DNA here is from genome assembly GCF_001606025.1 of Psychrobacter alimentarius. Lineage (NCBI taxonomy): Bacteria > Pseudomonadati > Pseudomonadota > Gammaproteobacteria > Moraxellales > Moraxellaceae > Psychrobacter > Psychrobacter alimentarius. The sequence goes on from NZ_CP014945.1 coordinate 348,308, forward strand.
GTAGCGCAAGCGTTTCAGGTCAGTAGCAGTAGTAACGCTGTTAAGTCTGGTACGCGCTTGGCTATCAACTTTGACATTACCCCAGGTCATTACGTTTATAAAGACCAAATCAAGCTGACTTTGCCTGCCGGTGTGACCGCAGCGCCTTTTAGTTTTAGTCAGTCCCCCATTTCAATTGATGATCCAACCTTTGGCCAAGTACCAGTATTTGACCAAGCCAACATGGTTGCCACCACGCTTTTGACCAATAATAGTGGCAAAAGCTTAAACAATGCGGCCGTGGTGATTGGGTGGCAGGGCTGTGCCAAAGCGGGGCTTTGTTATCCACCAGAAAAAATCAAAACCACGGTCAATATTGCTGCGACTGGCGAGATTCGTGCGGACAATACAGCAGTAGATACTGCAACGCCCAATTTGGCCGATGCCAGTAGTCTAGAGTCTGAAGCAGACAACGCTGAAGTAGGTAGTGTGGCAGATGACGACGTTGTTGATTATGCGTTAATGGATGACGTGGCGTTAGAGGGCGAGCTTGCAGCAACCAGTACGATCTCTGGTGCTGATAGTGAGGTAACCAGTAGCAGTACGACAAACAACGCTGCGACAAACAATGCCACCCTTGCTTCTCAAAACGCTGTTGATGGCGATCCTTTTGGTTTGGCGTCTCATCCTTGGTTGGCTTTGGTATTATTGTTTTTAGCAGGTCTGGGTTTGGCTTTGACGCCATGCGTGCTACCAATGTTGCCTATCGTTGCCAATATTGTTGCCCGTGAAGAGAACCCAACGGTAAAACGCGGTGTTATTTTAACCACCAGCTACGCCATCGGGGTGGCTATTGCTTACGGTATTTTGGGTGCGCTGATTGCCGTGTTTGGTGAGTCATTGGGCATCATTGGTTGGTTACAAAACCCCGTTATTCTTATTAGCTTTGCCGTTATCTTCGTTCTATTGGCCTTATATATGCTGGGCGTATTTAGCATTCGCTTACCACGTGCTCTTAGTAATAAGATGCAAGGCTTGAGTCAAGCGGGCGATAGTAAGCTTGGTAGTGCAGGCGGCAGTTTACTCGCTGGATTCTTGTCAGCCTTAGTGGTGTCACCTTGTGTGTCCGCACCGCTGTTTGGCGCGCTTTTGGCGGTGTCTACGATTGGTAATCCCTTGCTTGGTTTTGCGGCTTTATTCATGCTTGGTTTTGGCTTATCAGCACCGCTTATCTTAATTGGCGCGACTCAAGGCAAGATCATGCCAAAAGCTGGCGAGTGGATGAACTGGGTCAAGATCGGTTTTGCTCTATTACTCTTTGCCGTTGCACTATTACTGATTGAACGGGTCTTTATTTCGCCTGTCATGCTGATGGTGTGGGCATTATGGTTTATGGTCGTCGCGACATGGGCGTGGAGTTGGTTGGGTAAAGGTCGTCTGCTTACTCAAGCACTGGGCTTGGTTGTCGGTATTTGGGCGGTTTGTTTGATAGTGGGCGCGGCATTGGGCAATGATGATAGCTTACATCCTTTGGCTTCATTAAGTGCAGCACCTATGATGCAATCGACAAGTGGTCAGCCCTCAATCAACAATGGTGCTGCGGACAAAAACATTACCACGCTTGCCGAGCTTGATTCGATCATCGCCGAAAATCCCAAGGTAATCGTTGATCTGACAGCAGACTGGTGCGTTGAATGCCGCATCATGGACAAGAATTTATTTCACAATCGTCCAGCACAAATGCAAGATTGGCAATTGGTCAAACTTGATATCACAGAAACAACTGAAGATTCTAAAGCGGTGCTCGCTCGTTACAAGTTGTTTGGGCCACCTGCTTTATTGTATTACCGAGATGGTCAGTTTGTTCAGCAGCAAGTAGGTGAGATTGCTCGTGCTGATTTTGAGCAAACGCTGACGAATCTGAACTAATACTTAACAAGACTCGTTAAGTTGTATATAAATCTAAAGAATATAAGAGAGCCAACACACCATCAAGACCGTGTGTTGGCTTTTTTATTTTACCTAAAAATTTATATTCAAACATATGGTTTAGAAGCCATTTTATCTATTTACCTCTATATTATGTAGCAATAATGCTAGTATAGTGTCTATCTTTTCACTACAATAAAGCAACAATACTGAAGGAGCATTACACATTGTAATGACCACCTTTGATGTCCATATATCATTGATTTTTAGCTCTAGCAATGCTATCGATGGCCATATTCATTATCTTATATACTCTGCTGGCGATACGGTCAGTTAGATAAAGGACACTTATGTTTTCCCATATTATTCCGCAGCGTCCGTCTATGGATATTATCAAAACACGCAAAAATAGCTCACCTCAGATGAATAAACATCATTTGAGCATCGCCGTTGGGATCGCGCTCAGTTGTTTTGCCGTACAAGCACAAGCTGCTCAGACTTATAATGAGTTGCCAATACCAGAAACGGCACCTAAATATGATAATGACGGTTTGGTACAAGGCGCTACTCAGCCATCAATGACTGCTAAGCCCGTAACAACCACTCAGAATCGCCAAATGCTTGTTGATCAGCAAGCTAAGTTGTTTTTTGATTGCACTCAAGTTCAGACCAGTGCTGCGCGCTTGGCTTGCTTTGACAAAGTAGCAGCAGAAGGTGCCACGCCAAGTTATGTCAATAACAAACAAGCAGTCGATTTGGCAAAAACCTTTAAAACGACGATTTCAGGTAATCCGCAATTTGTTTTTAGTGAAGAAAATACGACAATCACTAGCGCGAATAATGACGCTTCTGATGTGGTTGCCAATGGGGCGGCTACTGATGGTCTAGATACGGTTGGATTGACGCAAAGAGAAGCAGAAGTATTAGAAGATGTGGGCGTAAGCCAGACGGATATAGAAAAATATACACCGCTTAGTCTATCCTATGATCTTGATAAAAACAGTGAGCGCGGCACTTGGACAGTTCGACCATATCGCCCGACTTATATATTGCCATTGTTTTATACCTTTGATCCGAACTTAGGGCCGAGTACGCCATCGCAGCCTGAAGAGCCTTACACCTCTAACGATGTACGCAATACTGAGCTAAAATTCCAGTTGTCTTTGAAGAGCAAAGTGGCTGAAGACTTATTCGATACCAATGCAGATTTGTGGTTTGGTTATACGCAAGAGTCGCATTGGCAGGTCTATAATGAAGACAACTCTCGACCTTTTCGTGCTACGGACTATCAGCCTGAGATATTTTTGACACAACCAGTGACGGCTGATTTACCATTTGGCGGGCGTTTACGTATGTTAGGCGCGGGTGCAGTTCACCATTCGAATGGTCAAGACGATCCATTATCACGCTCATGGAACCGTGCTTATTTGATGGCAGGTGCTGAGTGGGGCAAGTTGTCAGTAATACCGCGTCTATGGACTCGAATCAGCAATGAAAGAGCCAATGAAGATGACAATCCAGATATCGAAGATTTCATGGGTTATGGTGATGTTAAATTCCTATATGATTTAGCGAATCAGCAGAGCATCAGCGGTACTTTACGCTACAATCCAAGTACCAGTAAAGGGGCCGCACAAATTGATTATGTGTATCCATTGACCAAAAACGTCAATGGTTTTGTGCAGGTATTCCAAGGTTATGGCGAATCTCTCATAGATTACAATCATGAAAACACGTCTATTGGCTTTGGTATCGTACTCAATGATTGGAAAGGTTTTTAATCGCATCAACGTGTAGAGTGAATGATGCGTTATTTGGCTCCTTATCAAACAGGATTGTGGCTGGCAGAGTATTTCGACATACGCTGCCAGCTTTGTCGTACCTATCGTAGCGTACCGCAACCTCAGCTTGCACACGCTTATTCATCACAGGATGTAGAAAGTAGGGGTGATGCGGCTACCCAATTTTTACCAAGCCGTCCTTCTTCGATGGCCAAATATCGCCAACGCTTTAATAGTGGTCTGCTTTGTAAACACTGTCATCATAGTATCACTTGGTTACCTACGCCTTTTACGGTAGATATCGCTGCAGGCACTATCTTACCGATTCAAGCCGCAACCTATTACGACTATCCAATGCGGCAAGCGATTAGAGCGTTCAAATACCGTGAGAATATGACCAAGCTGCCATTGTTGCTACATACTTTACGTCAGCTGCCACGTCCTCACGGCTGTCACAAAAACAATAGTGTGATTGTTGCGATGCCAACGACTGAGCAACGATTGATCAAGCGCGGCTTTGACCCTGTGCTTGTTTTGGCCACCCAATTGTCTAAACACTGGCAAATACCACTATGGCAAGGCGTCGCACGTATTGACAATACGGTCAGTCAGCAAGGATTGACACGAGCGGAGCGCTTAAGCAATTTGGACAATGCTTTTGCTTTGATTGAAAAGCCCCCTGTTAAGCGTCTCTTATTGTTCGATGATGTAGCAACGACAGGTGCCAGTTTGCAGGCGTTGGGGCAAGCCATATGCAGTCAAACAATGCCTTTAACCAGCGATGAATCACATACTACAGACTACTATCATATTCGTGCCTATGCGTTAGCTCATGGTAGCCAATCCTAATATCGACCTATCCTTCTCATACCTACTATTGTATTGCTAAAGCATACCCTAAACGCTATATTATAAAAGTTAAATATATCAATCTGTTATCTATTAGCGTCAAGTTTTTTGTGCTTACTGAACAACATTCGCATATAAACGGTAAAGTTTAAACTTTCTAAAATATTTATTTTATTCCTTAAATTTATATAAAGTATTTTCTGAATATTATGGAATAAATATTGCATGGTATATGTTAGATATATAGAAGTAATGGACCTACAAGAAGTAGCATTACTACCATCTTTCTCAAAAAGATATTGACAATAAAAAGCCCGTGTCAGCTACCAATAGGAATACGATGTGAACGCATCTGCGAACAACTTACCATTGAAGCAAAAAATGACCAGCTCAGGATTCACCCTGATTGAGCTGATGGTAACAATCGCTGTGCTTGCCATTATTGTCAGTATTGCTGCGCCCAATATAAGTACTCAATTGGCCAATCAACGCGTGAAGTCGACAGCTGCCATATTTGAAAATGCGCTGAAAGAAGCGAAAGTTGAGAGTGTCATTCGTCGTCAGAATGTAACAATTATATATAATGCCGCTGCTACACCTAAGACACTAACGCTGCGAGCTAATAATAACGATATAGCACGCTATAATATCAATAATAGAAGTAGTGTTGATCAGAGAATCACTCCAGCTGGCGTCAACAGTATTATATTTCGACCTGATAAAACAATAGCTAATGGTGCCACAGTCATCTATACCATCTGCGATAGTGGTTCTAATAGCGAGACACCTAGACAAGTGAATCTTAGCCGTATTGGCAATGTGGATACTAAGAACGCTGGGAGATGTTGATGAAGATTGAAGCCACACAAGCTGGTGTAGGATTGATCGAGGTAATGGTTGCATTATTGTTACTCGGGGTAGCTGTATTAGGGTTTAGCGCCATGCAAATGTCAGCAATTAAAGCGACAGACGAAAGTCTGATGCGTACTCGTTCTTTAACTATTATGCGAGGCGGTGCAGAGACGATGCGTACGAATCCTAGCGGGATTGCTGCTTTTAAAGCAGCGATAAACGGTACTTCAGACACTCTAAGTATCGATGAAAAAAATATAACCAAAGATAGTTGTGTGACAAGTGCTAATACCGCTCCTACGGCTGGAGACAGTTGTAATATCAATCAATTGGCGACACGTGATGGATTATTATTAAAGTCATATGCACGCGCTAATGATATTAATATAGGAATGGTGCCAAACGGTTGTCCCGGCACATCTGGAAAACAAGAACTTCAGTGTTTTGTGGCAAGTTGGGGCGATACGACCGTTGAATTAAGTGATACTGAGTCTAAGGCCTGCGCCAAGGCGAATGGCAGTTATAAGAATGGTGCCGAATGCTTTATTATGGAGGCCTACTAATGTCGTCTCATTACCTACGTAAATATAGCACTGTCCATCAAGCGGGTTTTACGCTAATAGAGCTAATGATTTCATTGGTACTTGGTTTAATCGTATCTGCAGCCGTCATTCAAGTATATCTAATCAATGCGAAGACAAGCAGTATTCAAGCCAGTGGAAGCGAGTTACAGGATGCCAGTGTGTTCGGACTACAGCAACTAGAAAAAAGCATTCGTTTAACGAATCTTGGTAATCCAACCACTAGAATTGATGGCGCCACTCGCAATGGTGGAATTGTTTTAACAGCTCTGAATATAGGCGTTCCAGCTACATCAACCCCTTATCCTAATACAGGTTATCTGACCAGACGAGCAGGCGATACTCCTGCCGGTACAAACGGGTGGACAGGTATATCTAACACCAATACTAATAGTGATCAGCTGACAATTCAATATATTAATATAACAGGCGCTTCAATGATAGATTGTGAAGGAGCAACTGCTGCTGTCAATGATATCGTTATCGAGCGTTACTTTGTTCGTCAAGCAACAGATGATACCAGTGCCGGTGCTATAAAGAACCTAGTCTTGGCTTGTGACGCAGGACGTGTCAATAAAGCTGGTGGTATAGCTACTTTCACCTCTTCATCTGATTCCAAAAATTTTGGTCAAGCAGGGCAAGAGTTTATTGTCAATGTCGATCAATTTAAAGTGCTATTAGGTGCCCAGTACACAACTGGCGATAATGCAGGACAACTCATCTATCTCCCAAGCAGCGCCTTTTTATCTATAAAGACTGGCAAACCAGTAGTTACCTCAGTCAAAATAGGCTTAATTGTCCATGGTAGCACGCCTATTATAGGAAGTACTGAACAGTCAGAGTTTGCTTTGTTGGGTCAGTTGCCAGCAGATAATAAGTTAAAGACGGATACTAGTAGCAAAAAGAAGGTCCGTAGTACATATGAGACCACAACTTTGCTACGTAACGCTCGTGTCGTCAATATAAATACTAGCCTATAGCCTATTGGTAAGGAGACTAAAAGTGATTCGACATCAGGATTTATCAAGTTCGACACAAAAGCGTATCAATGTTGGCTTGGCATATCGGGGTTCCGAGCAAGGAGCGACACTGATAGTAGTCTTATTGTTTTTAGTGCTCATTATGTTAGCAGGCGCTATTGCAGTGAGACAAAGTACGACCGATCTTAAAGTTGCGACCAGCGATCAGATCAATACGGTGTTATTGCAATCAGCAGATAGCGCCAACCAAAAGTTAGAAACGATGGTAAATGGTAGTCCAGCATCTGAAGGATATAAAGATGTCACAAGTGCAACGGGCGCGCTCGGTCACTTTATATTATTTGAAGATAATAAAATTAACGAGTTTATCTATTGTTTTAATCCGCGTACCCAAAGATATTTAACCAACAATGCCACAGTTAGAGCGCCTGCTGGTGGGTATGTAGATAGTCTCAATAACGGTGTATGTAATTATGCAAATGCATCGGATTATACAAGTGAGAGGCAAGCAGTGATGACTCAGGTAAGTATTGCGCTTACCCCTCCTAGTGCTGATGAAACTCCCTTTAAACATGTTGTGATTGGTAAAGAGATTGAGGACAGAACCAGTAAAAAGTACCAGTTCGATATTCGAGCTACCTCTGCATTGCCAGCTTACAGTGAGCCTAAGGTCGGGGATGATAAGTGTTTTGAACAGACCAGTATCAATGCCAATGTAGCATCTGGCAAAAAATCATTAAATGGATGCTTACTGGCAGCTAGTACACCCAGCAAAATGCTATATGAACAGGCAGATGTGGAAAACGTTTCTTCTTCTACTAAGTGTTATCCCTTTGGTAGGGGTTCTATGAATTCTAAATGTGTGCTTTCTACACCTTAACTCGCTTATTCATTGCTCTGAAATATTATAAGGATAGATGTCATGAAACGATTTAACAACGTACCGACCACGTCTAACACTATTGCGGCGCCATTAAAGTATCTGGTCGTTGTTTTGGCATCAATGATGACAATGCCTACCTCACAAGCAGATGTGGCAGGGAAAAAGATCGGTGATTTAGAGATTTATAAAGCCGCTGAGGCAGGTAAGACGACTATCACTATGATGTTAGATACCTCAGGAAGTATGACCATAAATCAGGTAAAGGATGCTTGTGATCTTCCTGGAGGAGCAGACTATAAAAATAAAGGTTCTGAACCCTCGACGACATCGCCTAGTTATACAAGAGATTATTGCGTTACTAATGCCAGATTTTTCTATCGCCTATCTCCTCAAGGGCAATGGTATCGTTGCGGGAGTAGTAATGGTTCTGGATCTAGTGATTATAGTTTTGATGATTGTGACAGTAAACTTAATAAAGCACCATCAGTTATAGGGTATGACTATGTCACTTCTGGTAGTAGCAATCAGTACTATTTTACGGGTGGAAAAGTATATGACCGTCTTACTCGTCTTAAAGACGCCATTTTTACATTAATGGATAGTACCCAACTGGATCCCAAAAAAGTTGCCATTGGTATTGGACAGTTCTCTTCACAAAGTGAGTCTAATAATGTGGTATCTTTCAATTCAAATGGGACAGCTGCCAATACAGATGGTAGTACTGGTAAGATACTAGTACCTGCTGCATTATTAGATGAGGCACAACGTCAAAAAATTAGAAAAGTGGTGGCTGCCGCAGGTGGCGGTAACGGTACGCCGACTGCCAATGCCTATGCAGAGGTTGGTGCTTATATGCTAGGCACAAAAACTACTGGTACAGGCAGTGGCTTTAGCAAATCCACAACGGACTCTAAATTTGGAAGCAATTATATAAGTCCACTGTTAAAACCGTCTAGCTGTGATGGGCGTGGGATTTATTTCTTAACTGATGGCGCACCAAATGGCTCGAGTAACTCTACAGCTTTAGCACTAATGAAAACTGCTCTAAATCGTAATGCTTTTGGCTTACCAACTTCAACATTACCTCATGGCAGTGCTACTGCTGGGGCTATGCCTGCAGTCGGTGCATTTGCCAAAGCCTTACGGGATTCTACAATTACTCCACTAGGCACCGATCAAGAAATCTATACCGCCGTTGTTGGTTTTGGTGCAGACTTTGATATTGATAGAGTAGAAGATGCAAGGAAGAAAGAAAAAGATCGAGTGATTCGTAACTTACCTTATACCAATCCAAAAACAGGCGTTACTAAAAATAGAGATTTTTATAACTGCGAGAACATAGTTGGTAAAGATAATAACGCTACTAAAGATGCAATAAACGCTTGTAATTGGGGCGAAAAAGCCCATGACGATTTACCTGGGGTTGGCGGTTTTGGAGAAGGTGGATTCTACTCAGCGCAGTCTACAGATGATATTGTCAATAGTATTATCTCATTTGTAACTGATTTGGATAATACCTTACCTTCAATACCTTCAGGTACGATCATTATACCCGATGATCCATATCGTGCTGATAGCCAATTAGCAGTTGCATACTACCCAACTCTACAGCCTAAAGTTGGTGATAATGCAGTGATTTGGGAAGGTAATTTGAAGAAGTATAAATTGAATGAGGGCACACTATTTGGGAAAGGGAATGTTAAGCTGTTCAAGAATATAGCAGGTGAGTTAAATCCAGCGGCACCAGATTTTTGGTCAGATAAAAACTATGCTGGTGCTAATGATAAGGTAGAAAGTGGTGGTTTTTATGCGCAATTAAATACACCAGCGGCTGGATTAGGTTCAGTTAGAACGCTTTATGTTGAAGATGTGACAAGTGCAGCTGATATAAAGCCCGTGTTAAGAAAATTTGGAGTGAATGATGCTGGTAAAGTAATAGTAGATGGAGCAGCATTGACAGATAATACATTTAAAGATACTGCTACCTATAATGAAACAACGTTGAGAAAGCTACTGAATTTTCTAGGTTTTAAGAATCTTCCGAGTACATCTGTAGCAGTAAAAGATATGACGCTTAGCAGCGCAAATGTACCAGACTCTATTAAGGTCTTAGGGGCAACGATTCATTCTACACCAGCATCTGTTTCTTATTCTGCTACTCTTGATGCGGAAACAGGTAGAGTCACTGAAGCACGCGACGATTATGTATTATTCGGTTCATCTGAAGGCGGCTTGCATTTAGTCGATGCAGGCGATCAAGGTAGTGGGAATGGTGGTAAAGAAAAATTCGTTATCATACCGAGAAAGATGTTAAGTGATCCAAGCAAATCTGAAGCGCTTATTAAAGGGGCAACCAGAAATGAGATAGGATCACCGAATTTTGGGATAGATGCTCCGTGGTTGGTCACTGCGGATTATCAATACAATTTATCCAGTAATAGAGTAAATGTTAATACCACAGGTGGTAAAGGCGTATTTGCTTATGGTGGACTGCGTATGGGCGGTGAGGCTTTTTATGGTTTAAACCTAAACGATAACGACAATCCTAGTATGATGTTTTCTATCACACCAGCGACCTCCGGCTTTAGCCGTATGGGACAGATCTGGGAAAAACCAACCAAAGCTAGAATAAAAACAAGTACTACTGATACAGGTACCGATGTTTTGGTATTTGGTGGCGGTTATGATATGTGTTATGAAAATGAAGGTTTCCAAGTTGGAGTTAATGATCCACTACTAGGCTTATGTTCAAACAAAGCTTCAGTCCAAGGTAATGCAGTATATATTATTAATGCTAAAACAGGTGAGTTAATATGGTCAGCATCTGCTGAAGGCTCACCGACTAAGACGGTTACTAGTATGACTAATAGTATTGTCGCCGGTGTTACTACCTTAGACCGTAACAACGATGGTTTTATGGATCATATCTATTTTGCAGATTTGGGTGGTCAGATATTCCGTGCTGATTTTACCAATGCAGGTTTTACAAAACCAGTCGCCTCAGGCACACCATCACCAGAAACTTCTTTTAGCAATACTAGAGTGACGCGCATACTCCAAAGTGCTTATACAGGTAATGATAAAAAGTATAACTATCGCTTCTATGAGCGTCCTACGGTTAGTTTCTATCGCAACGATAGTACCAACTCCTTGTTTGCATTGATAAATGCCATCTCAGGCGATCGCAGCTCACCATTATCAAAAATACGTGATAATACCAAGGCTGATAGACTCTATGGCATTATAGATAGTGATGTTACTAAGCTAGATAATGTTTTTTATGCCAGCAACTTTACGACTGCAGGAACAGAAGGAGGTCAAGTTATCAACGATTTAGCAGATAGTAGTTTAGCTGCATTACCCTCTGCAATCGGCACACTTACTGCTAACGGATATACGTTGGCACAAAAAAATGTAACTATTGATACTTTAAAAGACGGAACCAAAAAGGGTTGGTATTATCCTCTGACACGCTTTGATGGCTACGGTAATGTTAGGTATAGCAAAGGTATTGGTAAGTCTGAAGTAGTAGATAGTTTTATCTATACGACCGTTTACAATCCCGATATGAGCTATGGTGCTACAGATTCTTGCTCTGCTAAAGTGACGGGTGGTTCAGAAAGACAGCTCTATTGCTTACCTTATGGTATCTGTACCGATAATGCTTCCAAAAATGGTACTGCTGGATATGTAAGGGCAGGTAAAGGTATTCAAGAGCTGACGCTTGGTCCACGCAGCTCGAGTCTCTCGAACCAACGCCTACTTATTGGAACACGTACATTGACCGAACGTGCCAATGACCGTGTGAATTTTGGCAGCGATGATGGGAAATTTACTTATGATACTCCTTTATTAGGGGGAGGTAAGAAGGAAGAAGGCCTACAACAAAACTTGACCACTACTGATCAGGTTATTGGTGATGGTACAGCGCCTGATATGATATTTAATGAACGTTATACACTACAGCCTAAAACTTGGTATGAAGTAGACTGATAGGATAGTCGCATGAATGTGAAAGCGTCAAAACGACAAGCAGGCTTTACGCTTATAGAGCTGATGATAGTCATTATGATAGTGGCTATCTTAGCGGCAATTGCGATCCCATCTTATCGGCAGTTTGTGATACGTAATGCTGAGTCACAAGCACAAGCAAGAATGCAGGAGCTCGATATAGAACTCAATCGTTGGCGCGCTAGTGCATTGACTTACAAAGGCTTTATGCCTAAAAAGGTCGCTAGTAATGGCGATGTCAGCTATACGTATGATGATCCGACTGATAATAAAACTATCTATGTCCCAAAAGGTAGCGATAGTACCAACTATAGCTATCTGATAAAATTAGTAGATGGCACCACAGGCAACACTTTGGCTCCTGCAAATACCGGCTACTCTACTGCGGGTAGCTCATGGCGTATGTTTGCTGAGCCCAGTAGCAACTATAGTACAGCCCATAAAATACTACTCAGTAGTACTGGTCTACGATGTAAGACCAAGAATAATGATAGCAATATTACAGTGGCTTCTACTAACTGTGGCACTTATTCGGAGGAGTGGTAATGCGAATTCTAAGCGATAATGATAGAGGCTTTACTTTAATCGAAATAATGATTGTTGTCGCTATTATTGGTGTGCTAGCAGCAATTGCATATCCTAGCTATCAGCGATATGTCATCAAGACCAAACGCACGGACATGATGAGTGAGATGCAAAACATCGCCAGTCAAATTGAAAGCCGTAAACTGGCACAAGGTAGCTATAGCAATATTAGTGCACAAGTGAAAACAGACTTTGCTATTGCTTATCCAAGGCAGGGAACTCAGCTGTATGATGTAACTATTAATCCAATTACCTTAACCCCTCCTAACAATACATTAACTGCTAAATGGATAATCACTGCCACACCAAAACAAACTGCACAAATGAAAAGCGACGGAATAATAACCTTAAACTATCAGGGTATTAAATGTCGAGGCAGCGCTCCGAATCAACAATGTGGTAGTGGCGATGAATGGAACAAGTGACAAAAAATGTCATTATATATAGCAGTTAATACCAAAATGTATGTTTACTGACAATTTTAAGTAAACAAAACGTAAACTGGGTAATTTAATGTAAGTAAAAAACTGATAAATAACGCATTTAAGCACTAATTATTAGATTTTTTTAAGAATTTTTATAAAAAATAGACAGTCATCATAATTTGGCATAGTAACTGCAATATCTATAATAAGAGAAACATTATATTTATAGCTGGCAACTAGACAATTATTCTACTGCCATATTATCCAAAAGGACATGTCTATGAACGCTCAAAAAGGTTTTACCTTAATCGAACTAATGATCGTTGTTGCTATTATCGGTATTTTAGCTGCGATCGCTATTCCTGCTTATCAGAATTACATTGCTAAGTCACAAGCATCAGAAGCGTTTACTTTGATAGATGGAGCAAAAGCTGAGGTTAATACTAATTTAGAAGGCAATAGCTGTACTAATGCTACTGCTGCTAAAAATACAATTGCTGGTAAGTATGGTAGTTTAGTAATTGCTGGTACTGCTGCTAGTGATGCTTCGCCAACCGCATCAACGGGTTGTACACTTACTTATACATTTAAAGGAACTGGTGTATCAAGTCAGCTAGCGTCTAAAGTAATTGGTGCTACATTACTTAACAACGGTACTTTGACTAAAAATGCTACCACTACTACAGTTGATGCTGATATCTTACCTAAATCATTCACTTAATAATTAGTTAACAATTATAGACTAATTGATATGTGAAATAGATTAATAGAAAAGCCAAACGTCATGTTTGGCTTTTTTTATAAAAAAATTTGGCTTCATTATTTATGTATAAAAAGCAATTATTAAATAATCAACAGATGACTGTCAGCATTATAAAAGCTTTAGCTAATAAAGAATCGTTTGTAGCTTTATACTCTTTAATATTTATAGTAGGTGTAACGGCAAATAGTGGCTATGGTATCTATAATGAGTCTAGGATTTTTGAGGTTGCTTTATTATTAGGATTAGGAGCACATGCTTGCTTTAATAAATATTATATAGTTACGAAAGTGGAGTACTTGTTTTTTGTCTTTATAATAATAGGTAGCTTTTTTTGGTCCAATTCTTTTTTTATCATAATCGATTTACTATTAGTTTACTTGTTATATAAGAGCTTTTTCTTTTTAGAGTATCGGCCACTACTTACTAAAATTATAGTATTAGCTAGTTTCTTAATTTTCCTATTACTACCGGTAGCTATATGGGATTATATTACGTCAGGTATTTACACTAGCAATTGGTACTTATTACGTCTAAATATTCGTATTTATAATAGTTATTTTTTAATAATGTCTATTTTTGCAGTTTGGCTTTATCTTACTGAAAAAAATTATAAAAAATTGTACTTGTCTTTTATTTTCTTAGCTTTCTTATCCATCCTAATGGATGGAGGACGTTCGGCAACACTGGCCTATACAGCTTTTGTTATAATTATTTGTATATTTAGACGTCCAGTGTCATGGCAGTTGGGATTTGCGTATAGTATGTCATGGCTGACTTATCTAACTATAAATCATCTAGCCAGTTTAAATGCTGTAGAGACACTAGATTTAGGGATAGCCAGAGCAACTACTAGCCAGCGTTATGATATTTGGATGAACGCGGTGCAGTGTTGGGTTCAAAATCCTATATGGGGTTGTGGTTTTTATCAACTAGATAGTACTCGGAATTTAGCAGCGCATCCTCATAACTTATTTTTGCAAGTATTAAGCGAGACAGGACTGATCGGTTTTTGGTTCTTGTTAGCTATTATATTTTTTATTCTTAAAAATATAAGTTGGAACTTAAATAAGGACTACTTTGTTATCGCGTCCCTATTAGCGGTAGTCATTGAAACTTTACTTTCAGGCATTCATATATATCCGATTACACAAATTGCTTTATTGTGGCTGTTCGTTTTTTTGTTAAAAAGTTCCAATTTTTCACATGCAATATATTTTCACTCATCAATACCTAGTTTTGTAGTAAATAGATATTTCAGTGTTACTATGTTTTTAGTTCTAGTAATTCTCTTTATTTATTTTTTCATCAATACATCGGCGCTTTTGGATAATGAAATTATGACACGTCCACGCTTTTTAGAGAATGGATACAATATTTTTTGATATATCCAAAATATTAAGTATATTTCTATTTCTTGTAAATGACTGAGCTTAGTACAAGAAAATTCATATTTTTCCGTTGTTCTTATAAAGAATAATGGCATGATGCATGCATCATTATATTCTCACTAAGAAGCTGGTTGTTTACATGTTCAAGAATAATGACAATGCTTTTATGACACAATCTGGCTATACTTTGATAGAGCTAATGATTGCAGTAGCAATTATTGGCATACTAGCGACTATTGCTACAACTGGCTATTATTTTCAGATAAGAAAAACACAACTCATTACTATTTATCAAGAGCTGAACAATTTTCGTATGCCTTACCAGATGCTGATAGACGAAAGTGCAACGTCAGCTAGTTTTAGTGTTACTGGATTAAATATGTCGGCACATAGTAAATACTGTCGATTTAGCGTGTTACCGCCAATCGGGGACGGCCATGCTCCTAGTGCAATAACTTGTCACATCCAAAACCTAAATTATCTACAAAATGAATTGATCACTTTAAGCGTTACTGCTGATAGGAAATGGCAGTGTAAGGCATCTGATGGTATTCCTAAGATGTACCTTCCATCTGACTGCAAATGATAACTCTCTTATAATTAAGTACATATACATAAAATTTTTGAAATGGATTATCTATAGCTATTAATATTATTCTTAATAAACTCTTTAATGTTTTTTATTATAAAAAGTAAAAGTACGAAGTGTGTTAATAGTAGAGGTATATATCATTATTATGCAACAAAACTTATGGCAATACTTAAGTATACGTATATTGATAGGCTGGCTGCTTGTTTCTATAATTCCAGCTTTACTATTATTCTGGAGCTTTATTGTCACTGATAATATTCTTATTACTCAAGTAAATAGTGTCATCGTAAGTAGCAGTGCTATTGTTTTTAGTCTTATTGGACTAGAGCGCTTGACTCAATTTCCTGGTCAAAAATCTATGGTAACTGTGCTACCAACATTATTGGCGAGTGGTTTATTAGCAGGATTAATCTTACTTATATTCCGACTACCTTACTCGGTTTATTACCTATTATTCAGTGCTGTGCTGGGTGTGGTATTTTGCTTTATCTCCCAAGTCGTTTTGCGGGCCGTAACCCAAGTGAAGATAGGTTATGTACCTATAGGTCGCTATCAAAGTTTACTAGATATCAAAAATGTTACTTGGGTAAAGCTATCTAAAGATTTTCAATCCGTAAGCCATCAACACTTACCTTTCCATGCAATAGTTGCCGATCTTTCAGATCATAATTTGTGTTCAGGATGGGAGCAGGTATTGGCCGAGTCTGCTTTGCAGGGCACGCCAGTATATAATATCTTACAAGTAAATGAGTCTCTGACAGGTCGCTTACCAATCAAGCATCTTTATGAGAATAACCTTGGCTCCCTATTACCTTCTCCCAGTTATCTATTAATAAAACGACTGATGGACACAATCATCGTTTTGTTGAGTATGCCTGTGACCGTTCCTTTAGCTATACTAGTAGGAATAGCTATTAAATGGGAAAGCCGTCATAGTAAAAGTACGGTACTATTCAAGCAGCATCGCATAGGACAAGGTAGTAAGCTGTTCACTATGTACAAGTTTCGCAGTATGTTACCGGACTCTGAACAAAATGGTGCCCAAATGGCTACCAGTGTTGATGTGAGGGTGACAAAGTTTGGCAGCTTCATTAGGAAAACACGCTTAGATGAGCTACCACAGTTTATCAATGTATTAAAAGGTGAGATGAGTCTTATTGGGCCAAGGCCCGAACAATTAGACTTCGTCAGGCAATTTAATGAAACGATTCCCTTTTATCGCTATCGACATATCGTCAAACCTGGTATTTCTGGATGGGCACAAGTTATGCAAGGTTATGCTAGTGATGAAGATGAGACTAAGTTGAAGCTCGAATATGATTTCTTTTATATTAAAAATTTCTCCTTGACTTTAGATTTGTTGATCGTGATTAAGACAATACAGACGATGGTAACTGGGTTTGGGGCAAGATAGCTTGCGCTTAATAATAATTTGCTAAAAAAATATAACCTTCACTTTGTAAAGAGAATCTAAAGGAAGTATGTTTTTTGAATAAAAAAAACTTACATGAAAAGATAAAAAAAGCTTTAAATCATGAAGGTATTATGAGGTATGGAAAAAATATTTCATGGTTGATGTTAGAAAGATTAATAAGAACGTTTGTAGGGTTCTTTGTAAGTATTTGGATAGCTCGTTATCTTGAGCCTGTACAGTATGGTGTGCTAAGTTATGCACAAAGTTATGTTTATTTATTTGCTGTAATTGCTACGTTAGGATTAGATAATATTCTGGTTCGTGAGCTCGTAGAAAATCATCATTCAAAAAATAGAATTTTAGGAACTGCATTCTTTCTAAAACTAATTGCTTCCTTTATTATATTTCCTTTGATATACCTATCTGTTCATATTTTTAATAATGACAATAATGTTGATACTCTCATATATATTATTGCTTTAAGCATTATATTTCAAAGTTTTAATGTGATTGACGGCTATTATCAGTCTATTGTGCAATCCAAATATGTAGTCATTGCAAATTTGGTAACTATGACATTATCAAGCCTTATAAAAATAATACTTATAACTAATAATGCTTCATTAATTGTTATTGCCATTGCTTACAGTATAGACGGTGCTTTTATAGCAATGATGCTAGTAATATTTTATATGAAAAAATCGCAACAGAAGTTATTTCATTGGTCAATAGATATTAGTACTATTAAATATTTGATGAGTGAATCTGCTCCTATGTGGCTATCAGGTTTGATGATAGCAATATATGCCAAAACGGATCAGCTAATGATAATGAATATGGTGGGTAGTCAAGAATTAGGTTTTTATGCTGCTGCCGCAAAGTTGAATGATCTTTGGAGCTTTATACCCTTAATAATATGTTCTTCTGTTCTACCAGCTATTATAAATGCTAAGAGTATTTCGGAGAAAATATATCTTAAACGAATTAACTACCTTTACTCTTTAATGATTTGGTTATCTATATTTATATTAATATTTGGAAGTATTTTATCAACTCAAATAATATCTCTAAGCTTTGGACAAGAATATTTGAAAGCTACTGCTACTTTCAAGTTGTTACTTTGGTCTAATATTTTTGTTTTTTTCTTTACAGCATGGGCTAGGTTTATAATTGTTGAAAGACAGCAGAAATTGTTCTTTTATTTTGATTTATTATCTGTAATAACCAATATTATTCTTAATGTCATTTTAATACCTGAATATGGAATCAAGGGTGCTGCTCTGGCTACTGTTTTATCTGTGCCAATAGTCCATCTTCTTATATTCATTTTTTGGAAAAAACAGCGTTACATTCTTCAATCATTCTTCCGATCTTTACTACTAAGTTTTTGAAAGTAAGAGGTTTTTTTAATATGAAAAGAGTTATAAAAGATATTTTTAGAATTTTTGGATATCATATTACAAAATTTGGTAATACTGAAATTATGCTTGAGTCCTTTATTACTCGTTATAAAAAATATGATGATAAGTTTTTTTTTGTACAGATAGGCGCTAATAATGGTGTTAGATATGATCCAATATATAGAATCGTTAACGAACTAAATTTGGAAGGATTAGTTATAGAACCTATAGAAGAATATTATAACGAGTTAGTAAAAAACTATTCAAATAATAAAAAAGTAAAAACAGTAAATAATGCTATATATTCCGAAAATAAAGAGTTGGTAATTTATAAAGTAAAGAAAGATGTGTGTTTACCAGATTGGGCAAATGGTATCGCATCTTTAAACCCTAATCATCATAAAAAGACTAATATCCCTATAGATAGCATTATAGAAGAAAAAATTAAGGGGATTACCTTCGATACTCTAATACAGGATCATCGATTAACCAGAATAGATTTTTTACAAATTGATACTGAAGGTTATGATTATAATCTTCTAAAAATGTTCCCTTTTGATAAATTTAAGCCTAAACTAATTAATTTTGAGCATTCTTTAAATAATGGAATTATGAGTTATGAACAGTATGATGAAATTCACTCGATGTTAATAAAAATGGGATATCGTACTATAATGAATATTAACGATACAATTTGTTATTTAGAATAAGAATAAAATTTATAAATTTTTTTATATCAATAAGCTAAAGAATACTCTAATGATACCTAGAAAAATACATTACTGCTGGTTTGGGACTAACAAGCTACCAGAGTCTACTAAAAAGTACATTCAAACTTGGAAAAAGTATTTACCTGATTTCGAAATAATATTATGGAATGAAGAGAATTTCGATATAAATTTATATTCTTATGCCAGAGATGCTTATGTAGATGGTAAGTTTGCATTTGTAGCAGATGTATGCAGAGCACATGTTTTGTATCATGAAGGCGGAATCTATTTAGACACAGATGTAGAAGTACTAAAAAGTCTTGAACCATTATTAGAGCATACTGCTTTTGCGGGGTTTGAGGTTAGTACATTGGATATTGTTGATGGTACTAAAGAAGTTAACTTACAAATGGGTGTGATAGGCTCCGAAAAAAAATCATTATGGATTGAAAAAATTCTTTCTCACTTCGAGTACCTAAAATATTATAAAGATAATGCTATTACTATAAACTCAATAGTAAATGAAATTGCTATTGAAGATGGATTCGAGATTAAGGATAAGTTTCAATATATTCAAGACTATCTTTATCTATACCCATCAGAATACTTTATTGCCAAAGATTATCAGACAGGTATTATAACTGCCTCAGTGACCACATTTTGTATTCATCATTATGACGCTAGCTGGCTAAGTCCCCTTAACAAAACTAAATTTAAGCTTAAGCACATATTTATTCAGAAATTGAATGCGACCTTGCTCAAAAAGATTATTATCATAAAAAGAAAGATAATTACTTAAATATATATAGATATTTATGATGAGAGTACCAAATGCAAGTTTATGTAATTAGCCTTAAGGATTCTGTCGATAGACAGAAAAGTATCAAGTCCCAATGTGAAAAATTTAACATAACGCCTGTCTTTATTGAAGCTGTTAATGGTAGCAGTCTTTCAACTTCTGAAATCAATAAATATTGTAAGCAAGAAAAAGCAAAGCAACTATTCGGCAGAGAAATGTTGTTAGGTGAAATCGGCTGTGCCCTGAGTCATAAGAAGATATATAACAAAATAATAAGTGAAAATCTGCCTTATGCAATGATATTTGAAGACGATGTAATTATTGAAAAAGGGTTTAATAAGGTTATAAAGTCTATATTACGTTCAGACTTGAATTGGGAGCTAATATTGTTAGGGCATCATAAAGATATAAGCAAAGGGTTTTCTACTCCTCTAAGTATTTGGCATAGGTATAATATAACTACAGATTCATCTTTAAATCGCTTAGCAGATTTTGGGTTTGGTACTTATGGGTATATGATAACTATTGAAGGTGCGAAAAAGTTAATAGCAGCATTAGATGTTATTTATAAACCAATTGATCATTATACTTCTAATAGTAATATTATTAATGTCTATGGGCTCTATCCTACAGTAGTCAATGTTGATAGTAATTTTGATACACTCATCGACTATGATAAAGTACGGAAAAATACCAGTGATAAATCTTCCGTTTTGATATTAAGAAAAATAGGGATTATTAATACCATGGTTAAATTTAAAAGTATTTTTAAATCATTAAAGCCTATTAAAAAATATAAGTAACTGGATTGTCTATGTCTTTACTTATATCGGTTATCATTCCTACATTTAATTCAGAGAGATATCTACCAGCATGTCTTAATAGTATTATTGATCAGGTAGATAAAAATATCGAAGTTGTTGTAGTCAATGACGGATCAACTGATAGTTCAGGTGATATAGCTGATAATTATGCTATTCAACATAATTTTATAAAGGTCATTCACCAGTCTAATCAAGGCGTTTCAGCTGCTAGAAATAGAGCTATACGAGAATGTATAGGAAGCTACTTAGTTTTCTTAGACTCAGATGATTTACTATATAAAGATTTTTTCAAGAAAATTTTAGAACTTATACAAAGTAACCCAGATATTTTAGAGATAAACGCTGACTTGATCGATAAAGTAGGGGAAGTATCATATGAGAAATTTTTCCTATTTGACAATGATATAGATATTATTAATAGCACTGATGCTGCTAAACTGAGACTTTCTAAGCAAGCTAAGTATTATTTATGGTCACGTATCATTAAAAAAGAGATGGTTAGCCATCTATATTTCGATGAAAAAATAAGTTTCTGTGAAGATGCCTTATATCTAACAGAGTGTTACTGTAGAGCTGAAAAAATTATCAAAATTGATGAATCATTATACGGCTATAGACAGCATGATAATAATGTTACGAGAGTAAAATCTATTTATAACATCAATCAGCTGACTGAGCTATGCTATATTGTGAAAAGACGCATAGATGATAGTCAAGATAAAAAATACAAAACGCTATTTTTATCATTATGGATAAATATGGTTCATCTACGAAAAAGTATGTATGTACTTGAGTTTAAAGAAATAAGCACTGATGAAGTGACATTGCATCAGATTAGAGGTATTAAGAATGATTATAAATGGTCATTCTTTAAATTAAGAGACAGGATAAGTTGGCTGCGTCGATTTAGTATTGAATTACCAAAAACTTCTAATACGCTAATTTTATTAAAATATTATACTAGAACACACTCATTACAGATACTTAATAAAATAAAATATTTGTATTCGCAAAGAATGAATTAAATGCATATTATTTTTATAATAAATAGTCTAGAGAGTAGAGGAGGATCTGAAAGAGTAGCTTCTCTTTTAGCAAGTCATTTAAGTGTTCATTATAAGATAACTATTTTATCTAGATATTCTATTAATAAAAAGAATGTCTATTATCTAGATTTGAAGGTAAATGATATTAAATTTACTGGTAGTACTTTTGCTTTTTTAATGAAGTGTAAACAGTATATCGCACAGAATAATTCAGCAATTGTCATTATCCACACTATGAGTAAGCTTACCCCCGTTTTACTAATAAGTGGTATCAAATCTAAAAATATTTGGAGTCTTGAACATATTTCTTTTAGTTTTCATAATATTATATTTCGACTCTTGAGATACGTTTTATATAAGAAACTAGATAAAGTGATTACGTTAACTAAAGAGGATGCTAGAAGCTATGATTTCATCGCTGACAAGGTATCTACCATTGCAAATATTAATCCTTTAGAAATAAGAAGATCAAACTCTGTTTTAGCATCCAAGGTTATTGTTAGTATTGGCAGGCTGACCTACCAAAAAGGCTACGACCTTTTAATTGAAGCCTGGGCATTGGTCGAAAGTAAAAATCCTAATTGGATGCTACATATATATGGTGAGGGAGAGGATAGGAATAAAATTGAAAAATTGATTGCTGAAAAAGGTATTAAAAACATTTTTTTAAAAGGTCTTACTGACGATATCCAAAGTGTTTACGATAGTGCTTCCTTTTACGTTATGAGCTCAAGGTACGAAGGGTTTGGAATGGTTCTTATTGAAGCTCAAAGTCGAGGATTACCGATAGTTAGTTTTGATTGTCCATCAGGCCCAGCAGAGATTCTGCAGGATGGTGTTAATGGCTATCTAGTTAAAAATGCAGATATAGAAATGCTTGCTTATAGGATTGGTCTTTTAATAAAAGACGAGTCACTAAGGAGTGATTTTTCAAAAAATGCTTTGATATCAGCTATGCGTTTTGAGCCAGAAATTATTATCAAGCAATGGATTGATTTAATAGAAAATAACTATGATTACAGTGGCGAATCCTGATTTAAAAGTTTCTATAATTATGCCTGTGTATAAGGCACGTGCAACTGTAGAACAAGCTATAAGAAGTGTTATCAGTCAAACCTACTCAAACTGGGAACTGATCATAGTCAATGATTGCTGCCCTGATAACAGCTGTCTTCAAGTCCAAGATATGATCATAAGTGATTTACGAATTTTCCGAATTGATAATATAACTAATCAAGGAGTGGCTATATCTAGAAATAAAGGTATCGCAAAGGCAGAAGGTAATATAATTGCATTTTTAGATTCAGATGACTATTGGCATCCAGAAAAACTTAGCTTACAAGTTGACAAAATTAAGAAGGGTTACGATGTAGTATGCTCAAACTACATGAGAATAGAGCTGAATACTAAAATTAAGGAAGTTTTTAATAAGGTAGAGTTTGATTATTCTGATATGTTAAAGTCAAACCGTATAGGCAATTTGACCGGCATTTATCGTTCAGATCGTATAGGAAAGATCTACCAAAAAAATGTAGGGCATGAAGACTATATAATGTGGCTAGAAACAGTCAAAATAGCTAAGAAAGGCTATTGTGTACAAAGCCCCCTCGCATACTATCGAGTAACGAATAACTCTCTTTCGTCCAATAAATTTCAGGCCGTACTTTGGCAATGGAAAGTATACAGGAAAGAAGTAAACCTAAGCCTTATAAAAAGTATATGGTTTTTTTTAAATTATTCCTGTACAGCTTACAAAAAACGGCAATGAAAAAGAACCACCTAACCGCATATCGCCATTAGGTGGTTTTTTATTATCTCAATATAAGTCTATTGATTTATTTAGAAAATTTATTACTTCTCTAAATACTGAATCTTACCTTCTACTCCATCCCACTTTTCAGCTTCTGGCATTTGCCCTTTCATCTCTGTGATATTTGGCCATTTTTGTGCCAGCTCTTCATTGAGCTGAGTGAACATCTCTTGTCCTTTTGGTACTTCATCTTCTGAGAAAATAGCATTGGCCGGACATTCAGGCTCACATAATGCGCAGTCGATACACTCATCAGGATCGATGACAAGGAAGTTTGGGCCTTCATAAAAGCAGTCCACAGGACAGACTTCTACACAGTCGGTGTATTTGCAAAGAATGCAGTTATCTGTAACGACAAAGGTCATAGTAATGTCTACCTGTTATTGATTTGGCTTTTGGCTAAATAGAATAGTCGAAAATAAAGCATATTTTAGCGCTTTTACCTCTATTTGACAATTCCCTTTAATGACTAATGATTTTTTTGAGATGATATAGAAAATTATGCGCTTGCTTGGGTGTTAGGCTATCAGGATCAATCGCATTTAGCTCATCTTGTAAGTTAAATAGCTGATTTTGTTGTGGAATACCAATCCCCACTTGATTTTGCTCAATAGGCTTTAGATTTACTTTGTCTGCTTCATCATGATGTGCCTGTCCGCTTTTATCCGTTACTGACTTAACTAAGTCATTTTCGTCATCAAGCGGTTTTGTACTATCCGCCTTTAATGTACTCTGATTCAAGTGATCGATACTTAAATTGTCAGCCAAATAGCGTTTGGCATCCTCTAATACCTGAGCTGGAATACCTGCCATTTTTGCCACATGTAAGCCAAAGCTAGAGCTGGCAGCGCCATCTTTGATTTGATGAAGCAGTAGCAATTGACCATCAATTTCACTAGCAGCGACATGCACATTGCGAATACCGGCAGGTTTGTTTTCAGTGGTATTTACCAATTGTGTCAGCTCAAAATAATGGGTGGCAAATAATGTCAGGCAACCAATTTCTACGAGGCGATTGACGCAAGCATGAGCGATGGCCAAGCCGTCAGTAGTGGCAGTACCGCGTCCGACTTCATCCATCAATACCAGCGATTTATTGGTTGCTTGATTCAAGATATTGGCGGTTTCTATCATCTCTACCATAAAAGTAGATTTGCCGCCCGCCAAGTCATCTGCTGAGCCAATACGCGTAAAGATACGATCAATATCACCGATATGAGCTTGAGCAGCTGGGACAAAGCTACCGCAATGCGCAAGTAGGACAATCAATGCCGTTTGGCGCATATAGGTCGATTTACCGCCCATATTGGGGCCTGTAATCATCAGCAGTCGTTCAGGATCTCTGTCATCAGCATTGGTGCTACCCAGCACACAGTCATTGGCGACAAACTGACTGGTAGATTGAGCAGAGGTATGCTTATTACTTGCATTTGTAGGATTTAAGGCAGCTTCGACGACGACATGACGACCTTGGCGGATATCGATATGGGTTTGATTTTTGTTTATAGATTTGCTTTGGTTTCCTGAATCTCCTCCCATGATTGGACGCTGCCAACGATAAGTTGTCGCAAGCTGCGCCCAATTGCTTAGCACATCGATTTGGGCAATAGCAGCACTCAGTTGTTGTAGCTCAGCCAAGTTCTCGTTTAGTTGGTTGAGCAGCGCTTGGTACAGCGCTTTCTCACGAGCCAATGCCAGAGACTGGGCGCTTAAATACTCCGTCTCGACTTCTTTTAATTCATCAGTAATAAAACGCTCACTACTCTTGAGTGTTTGCCGACGAATAAAATGAGCAGGGGCATTTTTTGCTTGCATTTTTGGCAATTCGAAATAAAAGCCACTGACTTTATTAAAGCCGACTTTTAGACTAGGGAGTTGGTTGTCCTGACGGGCTCGCTCTACCATTTCGTCCAATGTTACTTGAATATTGTCATGGAGATGGGTAAGACGATCAAACTCTGCATCATAACCCGCTGCCAACATACCACCATCGCGAATATGTGCAGGTGGTTCAATGACAATAGCGCGCTCGATTAACTCGGCGGCAGACTGTACCGCTGGCAGCTTGGCAGGCAGTTGCTGCATGAGCATCGGCAATAGACCAGCGTCTTCATGGTCGATACCTGAGGCTGTCAGCAGCGTGGTAAGCTGGGCGCTACTAGCGATACCATCGGCAAGCTTGCGTAAATCACGAGGTTTGGCACTCATCAGCCCGATGCGACTGCTGATTCGCTCAATATCGCCAATGGTATTTAGTGTTTCGCGTAAACTGGTCACCAATGAACTATTTTCTGAATCTTGATTCGAATTACCATCCGCATTTAATAGAGACGCTATCGCATCTAGACGCATATTGATGCGCGAATGCTGACGCAGTGGACGCTTCATTTGCTGCACAAGTAAGCGCTTGCCCATTGGCGTTTGGCAATGGTTAAGTACGGATATTAGGGAAGTACCGCTACTACTGACTGGGCTAAATAATTCAAGGTTTTGCTGACTATTGGCATCGATAATCAAGTAATCATCGCTGTGCTCGACGATCAGCTGATTGACTTGTGGTACATGACGCTGCTGAGTTTGCCGTGCATAATGAACAAGCGCCGCGCAGCTAGATTGAGCAAGTGGGTTATCCCCAATACCTAGACCATCGAGACGTTGGACCTCAAACTGCTGACACAAGGTGTCGCTGGCATGCTCATGATGAAAGTCATTGGCGGCAACTTCTATAAT
Source organism: Psychrobacter alimentarius (assembly GCF_001606025.1). Lineage (NCBI taxonomy): Bacteria > Pseudomonadati > Pseudomonadota > Gammaproteobacteria > Moraxellales > Moraxellaceae > Psychrobacter > Psychrobacter alimentarius. The sequence continues at coordinate 374,639 of NZ_CP014945.1, forward strand.
AGGGCAATCAAGATTCTGACGTAACCACAGCATCCAGTTGTCATCGACAGTCTCATTGAGGCTTTCACTGATGATACATTCACTGGGCGCAAAGCGCGCAAAAACCGTCAGCATCTGGGTTTGCAGACCGTCAATGTCGTCACTAGCAGCATGCAGTGTCTGCGTGGTCAGCGTGCCAGCCGCCAAATCCATCTGACTGACGGCCGCTTGCAACGGCTGTTTGCTACTGGCTCTTGCAGATGTAATAACGATGTCAATAGCGACCACCGTTGGGGTATGGTTGGGCGCAATCAACGCATCATCAGTAATCGTCCCTGCGGTCAACGTTTTGACCACCTCACGGCGCATAATACTGCCTGCTGTTGATTTGCTTTTGTCTTTTTTCTGCTTATTGCCCATATTAGGAAGGGAAGAATCAGTGTCATCGGCGCTATTACTCGCCGATTCATCGATTTGCTCACAAACCACAACGGTCTGCCCAGCGGCAATCAAGCGCGCCATGTAACTGTCAGCCGCATGAAAAGGGACACCTGCCATCGCAATGGTATTGCCAGCTTTATCCGTACCACGGCGTGTCAACGTAATGTCTAGTATCTGGGCAGCACGTTTGGCATCATCAAAAAACAACTCATAAAAATCACCCATCCGGTACAGCAGCAATGCTTGAGGATAATTGGCTTTCATGGTCAGATATTGCACCATCATGGGTGTGTGATCAGCTAAATTATAGGTAGCATTACCGATGACCAATCGCTCAGAAGATGATTGGTCAGCAGTAGGTTGCTTAGATAATGCATATTCGGATGGTGCAGTTTTTGAGACTTTTTTTGAGGAAGCAGGGTTTTGAGTCAATGGCTTAACGGTCATGCAAAATCTCTTATAGTGTTTAAATGGTGTTTAAATGAATTTTTATAAATACAGTCATTGTGCTCTACTGAAATACATTTTTCTCACTGGCGGTTCGTGTGCCTGACAAATATTTCACAAAGTTTATATCAGTAGAATTGTACTTTTTTAAAGCAGATCGACTATATAGTTGAGGTGTTTGAAATTGAATAGATAATGGTCAATTTAACCAGGTAATAAAAATAAATCGCAATAATGTGAGGTTATCAGTCAAAGATTAATAGAGCTTCACTAACATGCTATGAAAAATCTCTATTGAGAATGAAATCGCGTACATGCATCCTACGATAGAAAAAGTGAATAAATTTAATAGAGTAAGGGCTATTTTAACACGTCCCACTGCATTTTTACGTCGTCAAATATCTGATTGCTGCCCTTGTATCCATCAGCGTCATAACCATATATAATGACGTCACACTTAATTGGGCGATACTTAATTAGGTAGTACTTAGTCAGATGATGACAAGGCGGCAAGCCGAGCGTTGGCTAATGCGCACTAATTATCGAATATTTCCATAGGTCAAAAAATTATGTTATCAAAGATTATAGGCGGTGTCGTTGGCACCAAAAACGAGCGCGAATTAAAGCGCATGCGTAAAGTGGTCAGCAAGATCAACGCCCAAGAGGCTACCATACAAGCCCTGTCTGATGAGCAATTACAGCAAAAAACCGAAGAGTTTAAGGCGCGTCATCAAAATGGCGAAAGCTTAGATGCGTTATTGCCAGAGGCGTTTGCAGTTTGCCGTGAAGCCTCTTTACGTATAAATGGTATGCGCCATTATGATGTGCAGCTAATTGGTGGTATCACCTTGCACGAAGGCAAAATCGCTGAGATGAAAACCGGTGAAGGTAAAACCCTAATGGGCACCTTGGCCATGTACCTCAATGCCATCAGCGGTAAAGGCGTGCATCTGGTTACCGTCAATGATTATTTGGCTGCGCGTGATGCTGAGTTAAACCGTCCGTTGTTCAGCTTTTTGGGCATGACCGTTGGCGTGATCTATTCACAACAGCCGCCACAAGAAAAAATCAATGCTTATCAAGCTGATATTACTTATGGTACCAACAACGAATACGGTTTTGACTACCTACGCGACAACATGGTTTTTAGTTTGGCTGAGAAAAAGCAGCGTCCGCTAAATTTTTGTATCATTGATGAGATTGACTCCATCTTAATTGATGAGGCACGTACGCCACTGATTATTTCGGGTCAAGCCGAAGATTCTTCACGTATGTATGCGCTGATTAATACGATTATTCCGTTATTAATCCGATCAAAAGACGAAGAAGCCAACAAGAATAATGAAGAAGAAGATTTCTGGATTGATGAAAAAAATCGCCAGATTGAAATCAGTGAAAAAGGCTACGAAAAAATCGAGCGCTTCTTAATCGAAGTGGGTGAGCTTGGCGAAAACGAAAGTTTATACAGTCCAAGCCGTCTGCCACTATTGGCACACGTACAAGCCGCCATTCGTGCTCATCATGTGTTTGTCAAAAATGTCCATTACATCGTTGATGAAGGCGAAGTGATTATCGTTGATGAAAACACAGGTCGTACCATGCCAGGTCGTCGCTGGTCAGAAGGGTTACATCAAGCGGTCGAAGCCAAAGAAAACGTTGAGATTCAAGCGGAAAACCAAACGCTTGCAACCACGACATTCCAGAACTATTTCCGTCTGTATGACAAATTATCTGGTATGACAGGTACCGCTGATACCGAAGCGGCTGAATTCAAATCGACTTATGACTTAGATGTCATTGTGATTCCAACGCATGAGCCGATTGCTCGTATCGATATGGATGACCAAATTTTCTTGACGAAGTTAGGCAAATATAAAGGTATCATTCGCGAGATCAAAGACATTCAGGCCAAAGGTGCGCCGGTCTTGGTTGGTACAGCGACCATTGAAGCCAGTGAAGAGTTGTCGTATTTGCTCGATCAAGAAGGCGTCAAGCACAACGTCCTAAACGCCAAACAGCATGAGCGTGAAGCAGAAATCATCGCTCAAGCAGGTAGCCCAAAATCGGTCACGATTGCCACCAATATGGCGGGTCGTGGTACGGATATTATCTTGGGTGGTAACTGGCAATCCTTTATCGAAGACATTGATGCCGTCAGTAAGGAAGAGATGCAACGCCTAAAAGCGCAGTGGCAAGTAAAACATGACCAAGTGGTCGCGGCGGGTGGTTTGCATATCATTGGTTCAGAGCGTCATGAATCACGCCGTATCGATAATCAGCTCCGTGGTCGTGCTGGTCGTCAGGGTGACCCTGGGATGTCGCGCTTTTTCTTGTCGCTTGAAGATGACTTGATGCGTATTTTCGCAGGCGATCGCGTGGTCAACATGATGCGTGCGATGGGTTTAAAAGAAGACGAAGCCATTGAGCACAAAATGGTTTCCAAATCGATTGAAAACGCACAAGGTAAAGTTGAGAGCCGCGATTTTGATGCTCGTAAGAACTTGCTCAAATATGATGATGTGGCCAATGAGCAGCGTAAAGTCATCTATGGTCAGCGCGATGACTTGTTGGCAGAAATGGATTTGCTCGAAGCCATTAACGTGATGCACCGTGACGTCTATAATGCCATCATCAGCCAGTTCATTCCGCCAGGGTCTGTTGATGACCAATGGAACGTGGACGGTCTAGAAGATGAGCTAGAAGACGAGTTCAAGATAACCATGCCGATCAATGATTGGTTGGATGAAGATCGCCGCTTGGATGAAGAAGGGTTGCGCGAAAAAATTATTCAAACTGCGTTAGATCGTTATCATGGTCGCCGTGAGCAAATGGGTGAAAAAGATGCCGCGCAGCTTGAGCGTCACTTTATGCTACAAAGCCTAGATAAGCACTGGAAAGAGCATTTAACTCAGATGGATCAGTTGCGTAAAGGGATTCATTTGCGCGGTTATGCGCAAAAAAACCCAGAGCAAGAATACAAGCGTGAATCGTTTGAATTGTTCCAAATGATGCTTGGTGCTATTAAATCTGAGACCGTACAAGATTTATCACGTGTGCACATTCCGACTAAAGAAGAGCTAGAAGCGTTAGAAGTGCAGCAGCGCGAAAATGCGGCTCATATGCAAATGCAGTTTGAGCATGATGAAGTTGATAACTTAGACAGTGGCGCTAATAACCCTGCACCGCAGCCACAAAACCGTAGCATGGGCAACGGTATAGCTGCTGCTGGTGCTATGGCAGGCAATGGTGCGAATGAGGCAAATCCATATGCTGGTATGAATATCAGTCGTAACGCACCGTGCCCTTGTGGTTCAGGACTTAAGTATAAGCAGTGTCATGGCAAAATTTAATAGCAATCGCTACTTGAGTTTTTGAGATCAGTTAAGTTTTCAAAACCAGTATAAACATTGCTAAGCAAAAATGGTTACGCTATGATGAAAAGCCCTTATCAATAAGAGATAGGGGCTTTTTTGTGACTTACTGAAATCAGCGAGCAGTTGATAATAGATAAGAAAGCATCGCTTTAAAATCACGGATGGTTTTTAGCGATTGCTTACAAATTCAGCATAGGCGTGTATTTAGGGACGCGCTATAGTGTTTAACATATTATTCGGGAGAGTGTTATGAACGCAAAATTATTAAAACAGTGGCGTACTTCTGTTGCACTAACAGGTTTATTGGCTGGCGCATTGACCATTAGTGCTTGTCAAAAGGAACAAGAAACAGAGCCAAGTTTGGAAGACAGTATCAGTGCTGAGCAATCAGTACCTATGTCTGCAGAGCCTGCCGAACCCAATGATGTAGTGGTTGATACTCAAGATCCCTCTCTCAATGAAGTAGCAGATGATACCGCTGCTTCTGTTAATACTGGTGTAAGCCAGATTAATTATTCATGTTCCCCTGAATTACAGGTTGAAGCGACTTATAAAGACACAGATAATCAAGTGGTCATTGCTACCGCAAATGGCACCACAACCTTGACTAAAACCAACGACGCCACCAATCCTGAAGTATTTGGGGTTGAAAATGCCATCGATGGTGGGGAAGGTTTTGTACAATGGCGTGTTGCTCATCAAGATCGTGAAACAGGTGTGATGCGGACAGCTGGTGCGAACGCTGAAAATGTCAGTACTTATGAGTGTAAGAGAACAGATGAAGGCACAGTATAAATAAACCGTAGACCACAATGTGATACTCATAAAAAAAGCAACGTTCACGTTGCTTTTTTATGGAATAGTTAAAATACCAAAAGATTATTTGTTATAAGTAGAATCATTTTCATGATCTAAAAACCCTTCTTCTTTAACATCAAGCTCTTCGTGTTTTAATGTGACTTGAATGGTGTCAGTATGCGTATGAACCGTTTTACTAATATCAATTTCTTGTACGGTATACGTCTCTTTAGTGACGGTGGCTACTTGGCGTGATAGCACAATCTCGATAGGGGCGTCGCCAATCTCAACCTGCTTGTCATTGATAGTAATAACGGCCTTACTGTCCAGTGACGGTTCCACATGACGCAAAACATCCTTTTCATCGTAATTTCCAGAAAGTAAATCTTGGCTTTCAGCATCCTGAAACTCAGTACGAACGGTGATATATTCTTCAACCAGCTCAATGGGCACTTCAATCGTTTTGGTACGTGTGTGTTTAGTGACGGTCACTTTACCGACATCTAAGCGTTCTTTATTGACAACTGGGCGCTCTTCTAATAGTTCAAGATAACCAACTTGTCCGCTTTTATTTGCGACATTTTCTTGGTTGGATAATACTTGATCTTCTCTCAAGATATCTTGAGCCGTTAATGACTCATTTTGTGGCGGAGTATTTAAATTAGGAGTAGTGAAATTATCAGAAGTCATCGTGATTTCCTTATTATTATCTATTCAATGAGAGGTTTACCAAAACGAATTTTCTTACCGTAGAGACATCAGTACCAGAGACATAAGTACCAGCAGTTATAAGCTAAAACATAAAAAAGACCAGAGACAAGCTCTGGTCTTAATCACTGAGTCAAAAACTCAGCTGCTTAGTGAAGTCATAATGTCTTATGTATTTAATTCATAAGACACACGACTTATTAGCCAATTACATACCACGAGCGCGGCGTACGTCTTCAGCAGTAATGCCATCACGGTCTACGATATTGCCTTCACGGTCAACCACATTACCATCATTATCGATATCCAATTCTTCACGCTGAATGGTTTCGACAATTGTCTCAGTGTGACGTTCGGTAGTTTTACCTACGTTCACTTCTTCAGAGACATAAGTTTCTTTACCAACGCGAGCACGTTCAGCTTCTAGTTGTACTTCAACCGTCTCATTGTCAGCCATGTCACCAATGCGGCGATCTGTTGGACGATCTACATTAGTACGTTGAATATTAGCACGCTCTTCTTCTAGTTCTACATCGACGTTACGCTCTTCAGTGACCACATGCTTACCAACTTTTACTAGGCCAGCTACGATGCGATCTTTATTAACTGTCAAACGCTCTTCTAGTAGCTCTAGTGTGTTTGGTGCTTCGTAGTTATGATCTGCAACTTCCATACGATCTTCCACTGGAATAGTGTCTGCTGTAAATGCTTGACGATCTCTTTCATACTGCTCTTTGTAGCTGTACTGATAGTCATGGTCATATACTTCCATGGCTTCTACTTGATCTTTAGTTAAGCTGTCAAAGAATACGTCATCTCCCACAATACGAGCCAAACCTGCTGGTACTAGTACTTCTTTAGAGCTGAACCAGCCGCCTGCATCAACAATTAAATAACGAATACGACCAGTAGTGTCTTCTACCAATGCACCTTCAATTTTACCGATTTTTTCTTCATTAACACCATAAGCAGTTTTGCTAGTTGGATCATAATAGTCATCACCGATAAGGTCGCGATGAGTGGCTTGAATATCTTTTAAACGAATTAGTTGGCTCATTATTTTCTTCCTTTTTTATGAATTATAAATAATAGTTATTGTATAAATATTAAAATTTTAGTGATTTCTTAATCAAACAGTTCTTTATAAAAATAAAATCCTATCTAAATCAATGTCTGTAAACGTAGCGTTACTAGGTAGTCGCTACCTCAACTTGTAATTATCGTAACACTGAGATTTTGGATGAGATATATGAGCAAGGTAGCAAAGTGTGGGCTTGCCGTAATTGCGTGTAATAGGCTGTAAGCGCTATAACATAGCGAGGGGTATAAGTTAACGCGATTTTACACAGTGAAATGTTTGGCGGTAAAAAAGAGATAGCAGACACAAAAAAACCGCAGTGTAATTTTATACTGCGGTTTTTAAAATCACGATTGAAGGATAAGGACCGGAATAGTATGTGCTTTTATACTGCAACGGTGTGAAGTTGTTCGTGCTTATGGCAATTCAATAGCCACCGCAACTGCTTCACCGCCACCAATACATAAAGTCGCCACGCCTTTTTTGCCACCAGTACGCTTCAAAGAGTTAATCAGCGTGACTAAGATACGCGCACCTGAACAACCCACTGGATGACCTAACGCACAAGCGCCGCCTTCAACGTTTACTTTAGCGTGTTCAATGTTTAGTTCATCCATCGCTGCCATCGTGACCATAGCAAACGCTTCATTAATCTCCCACAGATCAACATCAGCCACTGACCAACCTGCACCCGCTAAAACTTTTTCAATAGCGCCAATAGGGGCGATGGTAAATTCGCCTGGGTGACGCGAATTTGAGGCAGTAGCAATGATACGCGCTTGATAATCAAGGCCTTCTGATTTTGCTTGAGATTCTTTCATTAGTACGACCGCTGCGCCACCATCGGAGATAGAGCTTGCGTTTGCGGCAGTGATGGTGCCATCTTTCGCAAAAGCTGGACGCAAAGTAGGAATACGCTCAGCGTTGGCAAGGGCAGGCTGCTCATCAGTATCAACCGTTTGTTCGCCTTTACGAGTGCTAAATGTGACTGGCTCAATCTCGTCTTTAAAGTGATTGTCTTTGATAGCTGTTAACGCACGATTGAGTGATTCGATGGCAAACGAATCCATCTGCTCACGGGTATAGCCTTTCTCATCGGCCATTTCTTGAGCAAACTTACCCATCAACTTGCCCGTTTCGGCATCTTCTAAACCGTCTAAGAACATATGGTCTTTGACTTCTTGATGGCCCATACGATAGCCACCGCGCGCGCCTGGCATCAGATATGGCGCATTGGTCATCGACTCCATACCACCAGCAACTGCTACATTGAAGCTACCTGCTTTGATACCATCGTGTGCTTGCATGACGGCTTTTAGACCAGAACCACAAAGCTTATTAATGGTCACAGCACCAGTGGCATCAGGCAGACCAGCTTTACGCATTGCCTGACGTGCAGGACCTTGACCCAAACCTGCGGTCAAGATACAGCCCATGATGACTTCATCGATAGTATCAACACTAACGCCTGAACGCTCGACAGCCGCTTTGATAGCAGCAGCACCAAGATCGGTGGCGCTCATATCCTTTAGTGAGCCTTGGAAGCCGCCCATTGGCGTACGTGCGCCGTTTACAATTACAATTGCATCATTTGACATCGTTATTCCTTTTTACGTATTTAAATGAAAGTATTTTACTTATAGTAAAGGCAAGTGCTGATAAATCAACGTCTGGTTATTAGAAAGCGTTTGCCTAGCTTACTAACAAACAGGGTACTAAAAGTCTGGCTTATGCCAGCTCATCTAAGCGAATACGTACCACTTTATCAGTAATCGTATCCAATTTTTCGATTTTTGCGATGGCCAGATTCATCTGGCTCTCTACCACAGGCAAGGTCAAAATAATCACAGGTACTTGACCGACTTTGTGCGCAGGCTTTTGTAAAATCGCATCGATATTAATACCAGCATCGCTTAGGATGCGAGTGATATCGGCCAGTACGCCAGGGCTGTCATAAGCATGTACACGCAAATAATAACCCGTGATCATTTGTTCTGAACGTAGTATTGGTGTGTCTGACAGCTGCTCAGGTATAAACGCCAAATGCGGCACATGATGACCATGGTTTTTTTGATCACTGTTGCTTTGGTTGTTATTGTCTTTGCTGCCTAAAACGCGAACCAAATCCATCACGTCAGCCATTACAGCAGAAGCGGTTGCACCTGCGCCCGCGCCATCACCACAATACAATGTCTGACCTAGCGGGTGTGAGTTGACCAAAACCGCATTTTTTACACCATTAACATTGGCAAGCAACGCATCTTGCGGGATCAGCGTTGGATGAACTCGTAACTCGATACCAGCAGCCTCTGAATCGCCATTGCCATCACGGCGCACAGCAAAACCTAAGTGCTTGATACGGTAACCCAGCTCTTCAGCATAGCTGACATCTTGTAAAGTGATGCCTGTAATTCCCTCACAGTAAACACTATCAAACTGTAATGGGACACCAAAAGCTATAGAGGCAAGGAGTGCCAATTTATGCGCAGCATCAATACCTTCAACATCAAACGTTGGATCTGCCTCAGCATAACCCAGTTCTTGTGCTTCGACCAATACGTCTGCAAATGGGCGACCTTTGTCACGCATTTCAGTCATGATAAAGTTGCCAGTACCGTTGATGATACCAGCCAGCCAATCGATTTTATTGGCAGCCAATGCTTCACGCATCACTTTAATGATAGGAATGCCACCTGCGACCGCTGCTTCATAAGCGACGTGGACATTGTTTGCCTCAGCGAAGGCAAAAATCTCATTGCCGTGTTCTGCCAATAGCGCCTTGTTTGCCGTAACCACATGCTTGCCATGTTGGATGGCTTGCATAATGACGTCTTTTGCTAAGGTAGTCCCGCCAATCACTTCAATAACGATGTCAACGTTATCGCTTGCTGCAATTGCCATCAAGTCGCTGTTTTGCATAATATTGGCATCGATATCATCACGCTGGCGACGGGTACCTACTTCGGTAATAATAATATCGCGGCCACAACGGCGCTTTAGCTCGTCTAAGTTGTCATTAATGAGATGGATTACGCCTGTTCCGACGGTGCCCAGACCAAGTATCGCTAGTTTGATGGAGTTACTCACAGTATCCTCAGAAGGTTAGATATAATGGTGCACTTCTAAAACTGTGACAGCGTCAAACCCACTTTGGGTATATACGATTGCACGTGTGTTGACGGTCGCAGTGTTTACCTATGCTCCATTATCGTTGAATAGAAAATCGTTGAATAAAAGATATTCAAACAAAAGCGTGCTGATTTTACATCGTACTTCATCGTATCATACCGACAAGCAGGAGTGACGTCTACACAATGTCGCTTAGTGAATGGATAACAAAAAGTATCCAATCATTATCCATTAATTAGCGCCTACTGCTTCTGCCAGTTGGGCCGCAGGTAGATAGCCGCCCACTTGCTCTCCAGTTTCTGTAAAGACAGCTGGTGTACCGCGCACACCCAATCTTGCACCCAATGCCATATGCTCTTGAACTGGATTGGCACAGCTAGGTGCTTGTACATCGGCACCCATTTTTGCTTGGTTCATGGCCGCATTACGATCTTGACTACACCAAATCGCTTCCATTTTTGGCACCGACTCTTGGCTACGTGGCCATGCCAAATAACGCACTTCGATACCGCGTGCATTGATATCGTCCATCTCTTCATGCAGCTTACGGCAATAACCACAGTCAGCATCGGTAAAGGCATAAATAACAGATTTGGTTTCGCCTTTCGCCGGATAAATAATCATCTCTTTTTTATCAACCGCTTTTAGCGCTTCCTGTGCAGTCTTAGCAGTCAAGGCTGCACTGATATCTACTGGCTGAGCTTCGCCAACAGCAATGATTTGACCTTGAATAATGTGCTTGCCAGACTTATCGGTAAAGAAAGACGGTAGACCTTCCGCCGTTACCCAATAAATCCCATCCATATCGGTCGGTACAGCGGACACAATACGCTCTTCGATACCAGAGGCCGTCAAATTTGTTTGTAAGGCTTCTACCACGGCTGGATCATTATCCGCGGCTACTTTAGCAGAACTGACTTTGGTTGTTGCTGCATTGACCACACTGCTATTGCTGGTCGCGTCTGCCGCATTGTTTGAGCAGCCAGCGGCAACAATGACCAATAAAGCACTCATCATAAAACGAGATAGAGTGGTTCGAGAAAAGCGATCAGCGGCAACGAGATTTTTGCTAAGAGGAGAGGGCATATGGGTTTCCTATAGACACTATGTTTAAGTATGTCTAATCATAAATGCGCTCTAAAAAGAGCGATAAATTGTAAATAGTCATGCGTATCAATGAGGGATTAAAAACCAACTATAAAGATGTTTTTACAACTTATTGATAATAAAAGATAGGTGACAATATCATCTATATTACCATATTTATGATAAATAATAGCCAACAGCGATTAGGACACTTGAGCAAATAATGGGGAGATTACTGAGGGTGGCGACGAACGAAAATTGCAAAATAAGATACATTTATACTATGTCATATTGTTACTCGTCTATGTAGGCTACTGCTAATAAGACATGTTTGCAAATTTGTATAAAAACCCTTTTATTTTTAATATTTGCAAACTGTCTATTTATTTTATTCTAAAAATTGCGCTAAGGAGCACATACATATGGCAGGTGCCAGTCTACTAACCTTACTTGATGATATCAGTGTGATATTGGATGACGTTTCTGTCATGACAAAAGTCGCTGCCAAAAAAACCGCTGGTGTACTGGGTGACGATTTGGCACTGAATGCTGAGCAAGTCTCTGGTGTCAAAGCCAATCGCGAGTTACCAGTGATTTGGGCAGTAGCCAAAGGCTCACTGGTTAATAAACTGATTTTAGTACCCGCAGCGCTATTGATCAGTGCTGTCTATCCCCCTTTAATTACCTTTTTATTGATGTGTGGCGGCTTATTTTTGGTATATGAAGGTGCAGAAAAAATCATACATCGATTTTGGCCACATGCATTGCTGCATGATGAAGAGCAAAACGCACGCCGAAAAGCCAATGCTGATGAGACTGTAGATTTGGTCGCTTTTGAAAAAGAAAAAATCAAAGGCGCGATACGGACAGATTTTATTTTATCCGCTGAGATTATCGTCATTGCACTAGGCTCAATGGTGAGCGCCACTTTGCTAGAGAGAAGCTTAGCCTTATCTATTTTAGCGATAGGTATCACTATTGGTATCTATGGCCTAGTGGCTGGTATTGTCAAAATAGATGATGCAGGTTTGCATCTGATGGAGCAAGAAAGTAGCTTCAAGCAAAAACTGGGTAAGCTGATGTTTGCTGCTGCGCCCAAATTGATGAAGTTTTTGTCCATCGCTGGTACCTTAGCGATGTTCCTAGTCGGAGGAGGCATCTTAGTACACGGTATTAGCTTCTTGCATCATGGAGTAGAAGACATCGCTCATCTGACGGGTATTTTTGAAAGCTTGACCGCCGCCATTTTAAATGGGGTTATTGGTTTTATCATTGGTGCAATAGTTGTCGCTATTTTGACGGTCATTGGTAAGATGCGTGGTAAAGATGATCATGCCTCATCGGCCCATTAATCATAATCACACGACCTTATAATAAAAAGCCCCAAAGTTGTTATCAACTTTGGGGCTTTCTTGTTTTACCTTATACAGCTAGGGTTAGCTTTCATTGTTTGCATCGTCAGCTTCTAGCTTTTCAGCTTGCGTTGGCTTTTTATGGTCAACTTTTGGCTTACGGCTGCGTGCTTTTGGCACTTTTGGCGTGGTTAGATTAAACATACCTGTCTGTGGTAACAGTTGCTCTGCCACATTCTCAATCATGTTTTTATAACTGGCAATTGTGGTTTTTGATTTGGCCGCCTGACTGTCTTCTTTGATCGGTTGTTCAACCTCAGAGGCAGTTGCTTGCTCAGTGCTCGCAACGCTAGCAGTTTCCACATTATCAGTGTCGATACCTGTGTGTTCTGCTTCTACGCTTTGAGTACCCACATTTTTATTATCAGCTTGCTTGTCATCCGCCTTTGATAGCGTTTGATCGGCTTCCAATAACTGCTCACTATCCATACTGACATCATCTGTCTGCGCTTGAGTGGTCAGAGCCGTTGCTTCGACATTGTGAGCCTCAACATCACTCACATCTTGTTCAGAAGCTGCTTGTTGAGACTCAGCGACTGATTCATTATCGGTCTTTGCTGCTGTCTCTATACCTTTTTCAGACGCAGTACTTTGGTTCGCTGATTCCTGATAATCAGGATGCTGACCGCGTGGATCATTGCTTGCACGTTTGCCAATAGCACGTGGTTCAACGTCTGTCTTACCTTGCGCGGCGGCAAACTGACTGACGGCTTGCGTCATTGCTTCAAAGCGCGTTAGATAATCCACGGTCAAGGGCTGATAGCCATAGTTGCTAAAGTCAAAGCTTTTACCAGCAAGATCAGTAGAGTGCTGATTATCGCTTGTAGCGCTTGCAACATCGGCGCCATTATCAGCATTTTGCGCTTGCTTAGCAAACAAGGCAATGGTTTCGATAAAGCAATGAATCACGCCTTCTTCTGCCAAGCGAGTTTGCGCTTCTGGTAGCGTGGCACGGATGAACTCACCAACTGTACCGCGAATTGTAAGTGCACTTATCACAGCTTTTGGTTTTTGAGACACTGGTGCTTGCACCTGCTGGCTGCGGACCACACGTGGATCGTTACTGGCCTGACCAAACTTCTCAGCCGTTACATAGCGTGTGGCAAATAGAGCATCATGAGTCAGCTGAAGGGCAGAGTTACTGGTCGCATGAGCATCATCAGAGCTGTTGCTTTCTTGAACCTTAGGCGCTGTCTTTGCACTGGTGTCTACCTTCGCATCAATAGCAACATCTGCTTTTTGATGGGTTTTTTGATGCTTCGATGAGGTTTGATCCTCATCAATTTTGGCATCAGCTGACGTCAGGTTTTCAGTTTGATGCTCCGCAACCTGCTTTGATGTTGGCTGCTTCTCTGTAGCAGAGGCTTTTCCATCATCATGGTCAGCTTTAGATGCACTTGTTTGTGCTTTCTCTTCAGTCACTTTTACCTTAGCGTCGTCAGATTTAGGCTCATCAGTTTTTGCAGTCCCTTTATCTGTCACTGTTGGCTCAGCACTTTTTTCAACAGAATGTTGTGCCTCACTATTCTGTTGATTAGTACGTGCGTTTGTTGCCTCGTCTTTCGACACATCATTGGCTTCGCTCTGTTTTTTCACAGGGGGCTGCTTTGTCTGAGTAGACTTGCTGTCATCTAGAGAAAGATGCACGACCTCTGGTGTCTTGAGCGCAACTGGTGCTTCATTGACCTGTAGTACTACTTCATTAGGGTCTTGATTGCGGCGCCCGTTCGCCGAATTCTTACTGCCGTTAGACTCTTTACTCGTCTGCTGGCTTTGTTGCTGAACATTATCAGCCGTTAGCGTTTCGCCGCGCTCTAGCTTGCCACGTGAGCCGCGTTGACTGTGCGACTTACGCTTAGTACGAGTTTGTTCAGCGGCTGCATTATCGCTTTTATCTTCAGAGTCATTACGCTCATTTGCATTGCGTTTGTTGTTCTGCTGATTGTTGTCTTGGCGATTACTGTCTTGACGATTGTTGCGATTACGGTCATTAGGACGTCTGTTGTCCTGCTGACGCTTATCTTGATTATCAGACTGTTTGTCATCGCCATTGTGTGGAGTTTGGCTATCAGTATTGTCATTTACTTCAGTATTGGCGTCATCTGTCTGCTCTTTTCTTTGACGAGGCTTAGATGATCTGGACTTACGTGACTTACGTCTTCTTCTATCTTCGTTATTACTGTCGTCTGTATCACTGTCCGAAGTACGGCGAGCCTGCTGACGATTGGCATTGCTCTCTGATGATTCGGTATCTTTCTTTTGCGAGTCATTTTGCTGAGTGACAGGTGTACTATTGGAGGCAGTGTTTAACGCATTGCTATCTACTTGTCCAAACGAACCCAAGCTTTGTGCACCAGTATTAACCAATGCTTCAATCGCTTCTGCGGCATCTCGGCTACTGACACTAGGTGTTGTGGTGGCTTGCGGGGCTTGGGCAAACAGGTTGGATAACCAAGCAACGGCTTGCGGCTGGGCATTTGCAGCGGTGCTAGCTGGCTGCGGCGCTACTGGCGTGGCGGCAACACTTTGGCTGGGCTGCGGTGCACGCGTGGCAGGAGCATTATTGGTATTTTTATGGTTACGATGATCGTTGCTATAATTGGTACTATGCTCAACGGTATCACTTTGCTTACTAGCAGCTTTATTTTCTGCCGCCTGACGTGGCTGACGCGTTGGCTGCTGTTCTGGACGCTCTTTTTCAGCCGTTTGCCAATCGACATTGTAGCCAAGATCACTGTGTTCTTGTTGTTGAGTATCCGTGATACGCTCATAGCTCGATGGTGCAAAACCATCACGGTTGAAATGCAGCTTAAAGTTAGGCGATTCTAGATGCGCGTGTGGCAAAATCGTGATACGAGTGCCGCTATCTTGTTCAAGATAAACCAAACTATCGCGCTTTTCATTTAATAAGAAGGCAGCGATGTCTGTTGGTACTTCTGCTTGCACTTCACCTTGACGCTCTTTTAACGCAATTTGCTCAATCTGGCGCATGATCGATAGCGACAATGAACGCAAATCACGAATCATACCGTTGCCATGGCAGCGTGGGCAGATATAACCCGTTGACTCTTCCAACGACGGACGCAAGCGCTGACGGCTCATCTCCATCAGACCAAATTTAGAGATATCACCGAACTGGACGCGCGCGCGATCATATTTGGTGGCATCGACCAATCGCTTTTCGACTTCTTTTTGATGCTTATTGTCATTCATGTCAATGAAGTCAATAACAATCAAACCACCCATGTCACGCAGACGTAGCTGGCGGGCAATTTCGTCGGCGGCTTCTAAGTTGGTATGGTAAGCCGTTTCGGCAACGTCTGAGCCTTTGGTCGATTTGGCTGAGTTGATATCGATAGATACCAAAGCTTCCGTTTGATCGATCACAATTGAGCCGCCTGATGGCAGACGTACTTCACGCTGATAAGCGGTTTCGATTTGTTTTTCGATGTTAAAGCGCGAAAACATCGGCTCATAATCGGTATATTTGCGTAATTTTTCTGCTTGTTTTGGCATGACTGCATCAATGAAACCTGCCGCTTCGATATAAGCGTTTTCGTTATCGATCCAAATCTCAGCAATATCATCACGCAGATAATCACGGACAGCACGTGTGACCACGCCCGCTTCTTGATGAACCAAGCGCGGTGATGGATATTTTTGGTTTTGTTCTTGAATGGCTTGCCAGATATTGAGTAGATGGTTCAAATCGTGCTGTAAGTCTTCTTGGGTTTTACCAATACCGGCGGTACGAATAATGACGCTCATACCTTTTGGTAGATCAAGATTGCTCAGCATACGCTTCATGTCTTCACGCAGTTTACCTGAGATTTGACGCGAGATACCACCGCCACGAGGGTTGTTTGGCATCAATACCAGATAGCGTCCCGCCAATGATACGTAAGTCGATAAGGCAGCGCCTTTGTTGCCGCGCTCTTCTTTTTCTACTTGGACGATCAGCTCGTCGCCTTCTTTAATAAGTTTTTTGATGTTTTCATCACGTGGATTGCCGCTTAAATACTCAGCAGAGATTTCACGAATCGGCAAAAAGCCTTGGCGCTGTGAGCCATATTCGACAAACACCGCTTCAAGCGATGGCTCGACACGAGTCACATGGCCTTTATAGATGTTGGATTTTTTTTGTTCACGAGTACGGTTTTCTAAGTCAAAATCGTACAGATGATTGCCTTTGCATAAGGCGACACGAATTTCTTCGTTTTGAGTAGCGTTGATCAAGATGCGTTTCATATTGGTATCCTATGAGTACGCACAACAACGATTCGACGAGCTTTTTAGCGGGTGACAAGTATGGCCAATGGTTACATTAGCGTTGACGGATTTTCATTAACAGTAGAACGTAAATGGTGGATTTCATAAAACACATTGGTTTTTCAATGGCTTGTTTTTACCTAAAACTATTAGCATTGCTAATATTGTCAATGCGAATATAAATGCTATAGGGTGTAAGGCTATACATTTATACTCTATTATTGGTAGGCTTGGTCCAAATTTTAGTGCGTAAGCATACTTAAACTATCAGTGAGCTAAATCATCAGTAAGTTCTTATGGTCGCTAAGCGTGCACACTTTGTAAGAGTGAGAGGCTCAATTACTGACTTAAAAATACTGATACTGAAGCAGTATCGTGCTGTTGCAATTCATCCATCAAAGTCTAGCAATAATATCGCTGTGAGCAGAGCTGCTGTTAGAAGATCAATTGTATAAAACAGTCGTATCAGCAGTTATTCATTTAGGTAAAGCAATTGGTTACACTTTATTTATCGTTCTGTCATACATCACGTCAATAATATCTGGGGCGTTTTAACATTAAGTATCGCAGCTTCAGTGATCAGCGGGGCGTACTTGGCAAACAGAATACACAACCAAACTATCGGCATGGTGCTGTATTTACATCTTATTCATCGTTGTCTGTTTGACCACCAATACTTAGGCAGCTATCGATATACTTCTCGATCCTAACGTTAAACCATCCATACTTGCTCAGCTTTGCTCGCGTAAGAGACCATCAGATAAGTAATTATTAAATAATAAATAGTTATCGAATAAAGTCGTTGTCATGCGGGTTGTGAGTCAATGTCGTGTCATTATCAGTCAATGAACCGGCATTTTGCCAAATTCAATCACATTGATTTTATGAGCACAAAGGTATGTAGTGTCACTATTTATTTTATAGCACTGACGATCTCGTGTAATTGATTACAATCAGTGCGGTTTCCTCAATTTATGGGGGCTTATCTATGAATATCTATCATTGATATCTGCAAATAAACAATGCGCCCTAAAATCAGATGAAACGTCCAATCTCTACAGGGTATATAGCGTATACCACTCTACTAACAAGTAGTAAAAATAGTCATAAACTATCTGAAACAACAATGATTATTGCTACAGCTTCTGCTTAATTGTCGCTCAACATGCTAAACTATAACAAATCTTTGTGTAAATACCTAACTAAAAATGACGAACTCAAAAATGACTGATGAAGCCCCTGCTCACGAAGCCCCTGCTATTTTCAATAGCAAAACACGCCCGCAAAGCGCTGACGATGAGATCAGCAACTTTGGCAAGGTGAACTACCTTGAAGTCACACGCCATCAGCACGACCAGCGTTTGGATAACTTTTTGCTCAATCGCTTAAAAGGCTTGCCAAAATCACACATCTATAAAATGATTCGCTCTGATGAGGTGCGCGTTAATAATAAGCGTTGTAAAGCGCATGATCGAGTACAGCGTGAAGATGTGGTTCGTATTGCCCCTGTGGAGCTGGCAACGCGTGACAAGCCAATCATCAGCACCGAGTTTGCCAACAGCTTGCTGGCGCGTGTGGTTTATGAAGATGAAGGCATGATGGTTCTCAACAAACCTTCTGGCATTGCGGTGCATGGTGGTAGCGGTCTGGACTTTGGTGTCATCGAAGCCATGCGCGAAGTGACAGGTAAAAAATACCTAGAGCTGGTACATCGTATCGATAAAGATACCTCAGGGCTGCTCATGATTTCCAAAAAACGTTCAGCGCTCAAAACGTTGCAGCAGCATTTGGTGGATAAAACCATTCAAAAGCATTATTTATGTCTGGCAAAAGGTCAGCCTGTGCTTAATGAACAACGTATTGATGCACCATTGCTACGCTATACCCTTGCCAGTGGTGAGCGCCGTGTCAAAATTGACGCTCAAGATCCGCAAGCCAAAGAAAGCCAAACAGATATCATCGTCCATCATCGTTTTATGCTGGCAGACCAACCCGTGAGCTTGATCGAAGCCAAGCCACTGACAGGTCGTACCCATCAAATCCGTGTGCATTTGGCCCATATCGGTCATGCAATCTTAGGAGATGATAAGTATAACGTACACGACAAATCAGGTGTCCACCGTCTGTGCTTACACGCGTGGCGCTTAGATATTCCAGGCTACGAAACCATCACAGCGCCATTGCCAGATGACATGGCAGACTGGTTGCCAGAGCAAACTAAATTGCCTGAGTAAGACTGAAACGTAGAAATCATTATCCAAAGACTGATTCTATTGAAAAATATCTTCTTAAACGTCACGATACCTTATTATTAATGCTTAATAATTTGCCGTGACGTTTTTGTATCTACTATTTATTACTGCTATTCGCTAAGGTCAATTCATGAGTAAGTCATCCATCGCCCACAATCGAGTACCTACTAAGACCGGCCTGTTACCAGACCATCATCTTTTAGCAGATAAAACGCTGATTATTTTTGATTGGGATGGCACGTTGATGGATTCAATTGGCTTGATTGTTGAGTCTATGCATGTGGCAGGAGAAGCTCATGGGTTTCAGACGACGGATAAAGAAGTACAAGATATTATTGGACTGAGCTTGATGAATGGTATTGAGATTTTATACCCTCAAGCGAATGACGCGCAAAAGCTCGCCATTCAACAAAGTTATGCGGAGTATTATATTCCCAATAGTCATCGCACGCCGTTCTTTAAACCAATAGAAGATATGCTTCAGAGCTTACAACATCAGGGAAAAAGCCTTGCGGTCGCCACTGGCAAAAAAAGAAAAGGGCTGGATCGAGTATTGGACGCCTCTAACAGCCATCATTATTTTGTCATGACACGCTGTGCTGATGAAGCAGGATCAAAACCTGATCCGCAAATGCTGACCGACATTTTGAATGACACACAGCAGCCAATCGCCAATGCCGTTTTTATTGGTGATAGCATTTATGATATTCAGATGGCCACGCAGTTAGGAATGACCAGTATCGCAGTGAATTATGGTACAGCATCAAGTGCAGAGCTTGCCGCTCAGCAGCCGACTTATCAAGTGGATACGCCGCAGGCCTTAGTAGATCTATTATGTGGATAGTGCAAAAAGCTATAACTGTTCAATAAATACACCAATCAAAAAGGGTTTATCGCAAATAACGATAAACCCTTTTTTATGACAGACGGTGCTTAGTTAGCGCTTTTTTACTTATCGGTATCTTGTGCAACATTTAATAATTCATTGTCGCCATTTTCAGTCTCGTTTGGCTCACTAAGATCGGTCTCAATGAGTTTGTCATCGTTAAGCTGATAGTCATACCAGTTACCCATCACGCCTGCCAACTCATCCAAACCTTCTTTTCGTAAAGCAGAAAAGAGTTGAATGGTGCACTTTAATCCCAGTTTTTTAAGTCTTTTACGAGTATTGAGAAGGGCGTTTTTAGAAGCGCCATATTTTAGCTTATCTGCTTTAGTGAGCAAGATATGTACAGGCAGCTCGCCATCTTTGGCCCAGTGCAGCATTTGCTCGTCAAAGAACTTGAGGGGATGACGAATATCAGTCATCAATACCAAACCTGCAAGACTTGAGCGGGATACCAAATATTCTTCTAGCTCCACCTGCCACTCTTTTTTCATCTCAAGCGGCACCGCAGCATATCCATAACCCGGTAAATCAACCAATCTTCTATCCGTACTGCCAATACTAAAGAAGTTAATCATCTGCGTACGCCCAGGTGTTTTAGAGGAGCGTGCCAGCTGGCGCTGATTGGTCAAGGCATTAATAGCCGAAGATTTGCCTGCGTTTGAGCGTCCTGCAAAAGCAACCTCTAATCCTATATCAGGGGGACAGAGTCGAAAGGTAGGCGCTGAGGTCATAAATTCTGTTTGCTGAATTTTTTGACGAGATTTGGTGTTGAACAACGCATGTTCTGCGGCAACATCTGTAAACGGGGTACTCATAAATGGCTCATTAATCTTTAAAAAATGGATACGGTCGTGAAATTTAGTCCGCTGACTATTTTGATGGAACATGAGGCAGAAGAACTATATACAGGGATGAGAAATTATCTGAAAAATCTATGGTCTTATAAGTAATCAGACAGTCATCTTATATTATCGACTATTCTATACTATTACAGGTCTTACTGATTGAAATAACGACGATTAACATCATATAAATGTCATCGTAACATTAAGTCTCACCAGTCATTTTTAGAATTTATCGCTCGCTAAAACACGTTACCAAAGCCAAACTATATTTATCTGGGTTTATATGACATACATTGTTACAATGTTTATTAAGATATGTTTAGTTAACTATATTGAATGAATGCCGTTTAATAAAATGATTGATTAAACGAATGACGCACTAAATGGAGGTGTCCTATGTTCTCAATCACCACGCTTCTCAACCAAACTCATCGTCTTTTAATTGGTAGCGGCGCTGCCTTACTATTAGGGGGTGCGATGATGACTAGCGCTAGTGCGGCCGACATCGCTACTACCTATGATAACTCATGTGCCGCCTGTCATGATAGTGGGGCGCTAAATGCTATTAAAAAAGGGGATAGTGCCAAGTGGCAGCAACTTATGAAACAAAAAAGTATGCCGGCCCTGATTAATTCAGTGAAAAATGGGATGACTCAAATGCCAGCTGGTGGTCTCTGTAACAATTGTAGCGATGATGATTATCGTAAGCTGATTGAATATATGAGCAAGTAATAGACTTATTGGCACCACCAAACCCTACAAAATAGGGAGGTAAGAACTTAGGCAGTAAATGCACTTTATATTTGGCGCTTGCTTTGATACGTCGTTGAAAAACTGATGAATGTAACGATTAAGTAGGCAAATACTACAAAGTCTTGCTATAATAATTAAAAATAAACCCTGATGTTAGTAAGTACTTTCAGACTGCTTGTGTCCAAGACCTTAAAATACATGTCTGCCTATTAAGAAAGGGGTAGCTTATACTAGGTATCTTATCAGTACAATCACTCTAAATAATGCTTACGCCGAGCTAGTAGGATTTGTATCAATGAAAAAGTTAATCGCTGCTGCCAGCTTATGCGTTGCAAGTTTCAGCGTACAAGCTGCTATTATTGTTCCTGAATACGATGTCAATGCTGGTAAGCAAGTTGCAGAAGCTGTTTGCGCGGCTTGTCATGGTGTCGACGGTGTCAGTGTGGTTCCTGCGCAGCCTAATTTAGGTGGTCAAAACGTAAAGTATCTTTATAAACAGTTGGTCAACTTTAAAGCAGGTTACCGTAAAAATGGTATCATGCAATCGCAAGTAGCAAACCTGTCTCAACAAGACTTAGCCAATGTCGCTGGTTACTATGCCAGTCAAGCGCCTTGGGGTGTGGGTTTTGGTAATCCTGCAACCAATCAAGAAGCAACCAAGCTTTTCTTGGGTGGTGATAAGTCGCGCGGTGTGATTGGTTGTGCAGGCTGTCATGGTCCAGATGCCGCTGGTAATGTGTGGGCTGCGTTTCCAAAACTCGGTGGTCAGCATGCTCAATATATCGCCACTCAGCTAAAACTATTCCGTGCCGCAGGTCGTGTGGATGATATTGATAGTGATGAGCAAAAACGTGTCAACGATGCTGCAAAAGAAGGCGAGATGGGTATGATGCAGACAGTGGCATCAAAACTGTCGGATCGTGACATTCGTGTCTTGTCAGACTACATCAGCGCTATTCACTAATTCATTGGTATCACTTACAGTACGTGGTGCTGACTTTTTGATTTAAGTTGCGCGCCACTTGAGCACACATTGGTTATTATTTAGTTACTAAACCCCGATTTCGGGGTTTTTTTATAACTGTCCGTCCCCTATATTATAGAGACAATATCAAAGTAAAATCATATACAGGCGTTTGCCATTGCTCTGTGTGATTATACATTGTCGTTATTCCCTTTAGATCGTTTGGATTTATATTATGATGATCCGTTATGCTTCTTACTTTATTGCCGCATTGCTACCGTTACTACTATTCCGCTGGTTTGTGCCAGCATCAGTTGGCGAAATCGATTTTTGGCTGCTCTGGCTATTAGCCATGATAGTGGTATCACTGCCTGTCGTTTATGCCGAAATAGCATTGGCGTATCGAAGTGTTGATGCACCATTAGCAGGTATGCAAAAGCTTACTCGCGAAGCGGATGCCAGTCCAGTGTGGCGCAGTTTTGGTTGGTTGGCAGCGCTCGTGTCTATTGTTATCGCCGCCTTAGTAATATCTGGTGCTAGCACGGGTGTATTGGCAGCCCTGACGGAACTTAATAGCGTGCCTGATGTGCCAAGCTTTGCGTTAGCAGCAGGTTTAATTGTCATCACTGTGTTGCTGAGTTTGCTAGGCGTTGCACCTTTACCTATTGGACTCGGGTTAATGGTGGTAGGACTGCTAATGGGTCTGGCAAACGGCTTACCTACGACTCACTTTGCTATGACTGGCATTAATTTAAGCGAGTGGGCACGTGCTGTGGCATTAGCATTGGTCAGTGTAGGCGCAGGTACCGGTTTATATTGGTTCGGTCAAAATCTGGTCGCCAAACAAGTAATCACAGCAAACACCCATAATGTGCAAAAGCGTGCGACCAGCGAGTATCGTGCTACCAAGTCGGTATTACCGATTTGGATATTGCAATTGTTGGTTGGGGTAGTGGTGCTACTACTTAGTGGCATGGCAGTGCCGCCGATTGGGCAGCTTTTATATTGGGGCGGCGTATTGTTTGTGGCCAGTTACTTGCTGCACTATAGTACTCAGCAGTTAGCGCATAAGTTTGGCCTAATGATCAGTTTGATGGCTACTTTTGTATTGGCATTGGTATTAGTAGTGGCTGTTCCGACTACGTGGCTAGTCGGTATTTTGGTCATTGTGAGTACGGTAGCCGTCTTATTGCTGTCAATCTTCGCAGGCTGGCAAATGAAAATCAGTCATTTACGTAAGTCATTGAACTTTGGTAATGAAGCATTTTATAACTTATGGCGGGTGGCGATACGTTTGGTCGTGCCATTAGCACTTTTATTAGCGCTAATAGGTTGGGTAATGCAGTGGTTGAGCTAACGGTGGACAGTCACGATAAAGACAGTCATGAGGCGGCAATAGGGTCTGAGCAACCCATAGTAATAACCGTATATTTGGCATATGCCGAGGATGCAAAGCGTCAGCATTATCTGACTTTACCGGTGAGTCAAGGCAGCAGTTTATATGACGCGCTTGAGCAGGCAGATTGGCTAGCGAAGTTTCCAGAGCTTGCAAGCTGGTGTCAAGAGGTTATGGACAATGCCACACCAACCGCAAAACAATGGCATGTTGGCGTCTATGCAAAAAAACAGCCGCTTAGTTATATATTGCAGCCGCTTGATCGTATTGAGGTATATCGTAGCTTAAGCGCTGATCCAATGTCTCAGCGCAAAAGCAAATCTCGTGGTTAATAGAACAGTCTTTAGAGTCAGTTTCTACTATTAAGAAATTGATAGCAATTAAGAAGCTGGCAGACTGTCAATACCTTCGATACGATTAACCAAACCGTTGTCATCGAAGTAAATAACCAAATGCTGGCTGGCATCTTTGACATCAGCGATACCTTTGCGGCGTCCTTCTGTACCAGCTTGATAGTCGTAAATATAGTCCCAACGCTTGGGTTCAAGTGTGTCCCTGATGGCTGGACTACCAAGAATATAGAGCACTTGGTTTTGGTTCATACCCACTTGTATTTTTTGTGCTTGGGTTTGAGTAATCGCCGTGCCTTGTGGCAAATCAATCTTATAAACACTCAATAATGAGCAGCCAGACATCGCAACAGCAGCGCTAAGCATACTGGTGATAGCAATCTTGCGTAATGCGCTGGTACGGCTTAATGGACGAAAATTTAATGTCTTTATCATGGTAAGATGACTCATAAGCAATGAATTAGGCGCGGCCAAAGTTGATTGAAGCTGATCTGACCGATAATCTTGGACAAATGATACGTCATTTACTTGCAATTTCCTACCACTTACGACATTATTTACCAAACACTACCTGAGTAGGTTTATTATTTATATTTTAAATTCATGGACTTGCATTCATATTCCAAAAAATAAGAGCGTGGCCATTTATTTACAAAAACTCAGTGAGTCCTTATTAAAAAATTTTATATTGAATAGAAAATAATCACTAACGATTGTTTATTTTATATTTTTGGATTTTTATTTGCTAAGACTGTCACAGTCAGAAGGAATATTATGGCTTCTTTTACCAATCAAGATTTACGTAAAGCCGGCTTAAAGGTTACGTTACCTCGTATCAAGATTTTAGAGTTGCTTGAAAGTGCTGAGTTGCATCACATGAGTGCAGAAGAAATTTATAAGGCGCTGATTGATCAGGGCGAGGATGTGGGCCTAGCGACTGTTTACAGAGTATTAACGCAGTTTGAGCAAGCAGGAATCGTCGAACGCCACAACTTTGAAAACAATTTATCTGTGTTTGAGATTACTCAAGAAGGTCATCACGATCATCTGGTTTGTGATGTTTGTGGCAAGATTATAGAATTTCATAACGAAGTAATCGAAGAAGAACAACTCAAGGTAGCAGAAAAACATGGTTTTAAACTGTCGGGCCATTCATTGGTATTATATGGCATTTGTAATAACCAAGAATGTCGAGATAGTGCCAAATAATCAGGCCTAGCTTGACTTTCTCAAGCCAAAAATGAGCATTGCCCTCAAACTAAAAAAAGCCTTTATTAGTGATAATAAAAGGCTTTTTTTGTGATGAAAGGTTTTGCTCTGTTGTAAGGAGGACAGGTTAAAAATATCTAAGTGATGTCTAACGATAAACTATCAGCGCCTTCGTCCAGATTCGCCATACCATTTTTACTACTTAGTTTGATTTTTAAGCGTAAGTCATTGGGAGAATCCGCATGAAGAATCGCTTCTTTGTATGTGATTTCTCCTTGCTCATATAAGTCAAACAAAGCTTGATCAAAGGTTTGCATGCCACTCTCACGCGAACGCGTCATGACATCTTTGATTTCATGAACCTCACCTTTACGAATATAGTCACTAATCAGCTGGGAGTTTAATAAAATCTCAATAGCAGCGCGTCGCCCTTTACCATCTGGAGTTGGAATGAGCTGCTGAGCAATAATGGCTTGTAGGTTTAGGGACAAATCCATAAATAGCTGATTGTGACGACTGGTTTCAAAAAAGTGAATAATACGGTCAATGGCTTGGTTGGCATTGTTTGCGTGTAATGTTGCAAATACCAGATGCCCTGTTTCGGCATATTGAATGGCATAGCTCATGACCTCTCGGTTGCGAATCTCACCAATTAAAATAACATCAGGCGCTTGGCGCAAAGTATTTTTTAGACCCGCTTCAAACGAGTGGGTATCGAGACCAACTTCACGTTGGGTGATGATGCAGCCACGATGTTTATGGACAAATTCAATCGGATCTTCAATAGTGATGATATGACCATGAGAATTGTGATTGCGATGTCCGATCATGGCAGCAAGCGTAGTAGATTTGCCTGTACCAGTAGCACCAACCAATAAAATAATGCCTCTTTTTTTCATTGCCAGCTCTTTTAGAGCAGGTGGTAGGCGTAGCTCTTCGACGGTTGGGATTTTATTTTCAATTTTTCGTAAAATCATTCCTGCCATGTCACGCTGTATAAAAGCACTAACCCGAAAACGGGCTTGTTGAGCCTCATCAGAGATAGCAAACTGGCATTCATTGGTCTCTTCAAATTCTTTTTGCTGAGAAGGCGTCATTACCCCTTTGACCAGTCTCATGGTTTGATCAGCACTCAACGGTGTTTTACCTACTGGCAGGATTTTTCCATTTATTTTCATGGAAGGGGCCACATCAGCGGTAATAAAAAGATCAGAGCCATTTTTATTGATCATTAGCTGCAATAGTTTATCAATATCCATATCGTACCTGCACTCGATGTAAATCGATTAAAGAGAAGTCTAAAATTATGTGTTCAAAATCGCTAATAATGATCAGTGAGAATAAATATCCTACATTGCTAATGCTTCTATCAATAACGAAGGGCTGGCAATATAGGATCGATGATACTACAAAAATGCCTCAGGCTGTTTGGCATAAGGGCGAGCCACATCTTTACTGATGGTGCCTTTTCCTACTAAGTTCTTCAAGGTTTGATCAAGGGTAATCATGCCGTCACCTGCCCCAGTCTGAATCGCTGAATACATCTGAGCGATTTTATTTTCACGTATCAAGTTACGAATAGCAGGTGTGCCCAGCATGATTTCGTGTGCAGCAACACGCCCGCCTGTTTGACGACGTAGCAGCGTTTGTGAAATCACCGCTTGTAATGATTCAGATAACATGGCACGAATCATGTCTTTTTCTGCTGCAGGAAATACATCGATAACTCGGTCAATCGTCTTGGCGGCTGAGCTTGTGTGTAGTGTGCCGAATACTAAGTGACCAGTTTCTGCGGCCGTCAATGCCAAACGAATGGTTTCAAGGTCACGTAGCTCACCGACCAAAATAACATCTGGATCCTCACGTAGGGCAGATCGAAGTGCTGGCTCGAAGCCTAATGTATCGCGGTGAACCTCACGTTGGTTGATAAGACTTTTTTTGGATTCATGGACAAATTCAATGGGGTCTTCAATGGTTAAAATATGCTCTTTACGAGTTTCATTGATATAGTCAATCATGGCTGCCAATGTGGTTGATTTGCCTGAACCTGTAGGGCCTGTCACCAATACGACACCACGCTTAAAATCTGAGACACGTTTAAATACATCGCCCATACCCAAATCTTCCATGGTAAGAACTTTAGAGGGAATGGTCCGAAAAACAGCGCCAGCACCACGATTTTGATTAAATGCGTTTACCCGAAAACGGGCCAAATTGGGAATCTCAAAAGAAAAATCTGTTTCAAAAAACTCTTCAAAATCGGCACGCTGCTTATCATTCATGATGTCATAAATAAGCTGATGCACCACTTGATGCGTCATTGACGGCATATTGATTCTAGTCATCTCACCATCGGCGCGAATCATAGCCGGCATACCAGCTGAAATATGTAAATCTGATGCTTTATGCTTGACGGTGAAGCGAAGCAAATCTTCAATACTTAAGGGGTTTTTTTCAGCCATGATCAGATATTCCTATCAATGAAAGTGGGACAAAAGAGCATAGAATATACGGTTGCCAATCGATAGATGCGCTTTTAGAGCAAGGATTTCGATGAAGAGTAAGCGAGGAAATGAACGCTAGTAATTGGTTGTATTTGTTAATCCATGTAACAATATAATAACAAGACTATTGGTATTTAACCATCTACTACATCAACAAAATGCAAAATTAGTTATGCTTATAATTAAAGCGCTTTTTATTTAATATTTGATCAAATTATCCTTGCGAGCTTTATATGAAAAACGATGAAAATAATATAGATAGTCAAAGCCTTATTAATAATTGGCAGCAAGTCAGTGAACAGATGAGGCAAGCTTGTGATAAAGTCGAGAGACAAACCAAAGATGTTGTCCTTTTGGCTGTCTCTAAAACCAAACCTGCTGAGATGATTGCGATGTTGGCGCAGCGAGGACAAGCACATTTTGGCGAAAACTACTTACAAGAAGCGGTAGAAAAAATTACTAGCCTAAAAGCACAGCATGACCGTACCACTATTATTTGGCATTATATTGGCAGTATCCAGCGTAATAAAACTCGTGATATCGCTGAGCATTTCGATTGGGTACAAACGGTCGAACGTGACATTATTGCCAAGCGCTTAAATGATCAGCGCCCAGCTGATATGTCGCCATTGAATGTATTGATTCAGCTAAATATTGACAATGAAACAAGTAAGTCAGGGTGTTTGCCAGAGCAGTTACCTGATTTAATCAAGGCGATTAAAGACTATGAGCGATTACAGTTGCGCGGCTTGATGATCATTCCTGCTAAGGCCGACACTGATGCATTTGCTCGAACCAAGCAGTTGTTTGATGAGATCAAACAGCGTCACCCAGAGCTGAGTGGCTGGGATACTTTGAGTATGGGAATGAGTGGGGACATGACAGAGGCAATCGCTAACGGTTCTACAATGGTACGCGTTGGAACTGCCATCTTCGGCGCAAGAAATCAGCTGTAAATAAAGATATTCCCACATAGTCTATAAACACTGGGCGTTTGCTATTCTTGCAAGCGCCTTTTTGCATCTATGATTTATCAAGGCTCGTGTATTGCCTTTTGAGAGAACAGCCAAATAAGTAAAAGCGCTATTCTCAGACCCACGATCAAAACAATAGACAGACAGTTACTTTATTCAGGGTCTTCAAACTTGGTTACCAACATCTGAGTGATTTTGAGGTTATCAGTGGCGATAATCTCAAATCGATAATTGGCATACTCAATCGTGTCCGTTTTCTTTGGAATTTTACGTAGCATGTACATCATAAACCCGCTAATGGTTTCATAGTTCTGACTACGCGGTAAGCTGACAATATCCAAAGCACGAACCACATCTTCAATCGGGGTCATACCGTCGATCAACCAAGAGTTATCTGTACGTTGGACGATTGGCTGCTCCTCGGTAGTCACAAGCTCGCCCATAACGATGCTCATGACATCTTTGAGGGTAATGACGCCCACCACCAATCCATATTCATTGACGATAACCGCAAAGTCCGCCCCAGTAGATTTAAACATCTCTAGAACTTCGAACAAAGATAAGGTATCAGGAACAAATAGCGCGGGCTTGAGGAGCGCTTTATCGGTCAAGCTGACCTGTTGTTGGTTTAAAACCAACGCCAAAAAACTGCGTGACTCTACATAACCCAAGATTTGTTCTAAGTCATCTTCATAGCACACCAAAAATTTATTGTGTGGCTGCTCAATCATCACTTCAACAACGTCTTCGGTAGTGGTCTTGGTATCAAAATATACGATGTTTTCGCGCGGATTCATGACGGAGGTGACGGTGCGCTCTTGCATATCAAAGATGTTTTCGATGAGATGATGTTCCTGTTTCTTGATGACGCCTGCTTCTGCACCTGCATCCATTACGGCGTAGATGTCTTCTGGTGTCATATCATCTTGACGTATGGTTGAGATACCCAAAAGCTTAAAGACGATATTTGCCGCGCCGTCAAATACCCAAATCACAGGCTTAAAGAAAAAAATCAATAGCATCATGGGACGTACAAGACGCACAGCGATTATTTCGGCATTGGACATCGCAAAACGTCTGGGCATCAAGTCAGCAAGTAAAGAGAATAGACTGGTAATCAGAATAAATGATATGACAGACGCGACGGCTTCATTATCCAATAATTGCTCTAGATAAGGGCTGATAGCAGATTCTCCGACTGCCCCTGCTGAAATCGCGACTGCATTGAGCACCACTTGTACAACAGTAATAAAACTGCCAGGATGCTCTTGCATTTTAAGCACATCGAAGGCACGAACATCGCCTTCTTTTGCCATGATTTGTAGTTTAATCTTACGAGCCGCCGCAATGGCAATCTCAGCAGCAGAAACAAAAGCACTTAAGGCTAGCAGTAAAATAAGAAAAATACTGGCAGTTAGCAGACTCATGACATACTCGGTAAAAAATGTGGGGATTAAAAATAATAGTGAGAGAATTCATTAGAAGGAGACGTAAAGCATGGTTTATAACAAATTTGAAAGTATAAAAACGGAAAAGATAAGTATATAGAAACCAAAAAAGCTGGGAGAGCTCCCAGCCAATGGTAAAAATCCAATTCTCTATAAAATGGTTAGGCCATCAGCACAGCGCAACTTTTAAGAGTCAAAAGTTGCGTGTGAAGAAGCGGTTAGCCTTTTATGGACCATTTATTGACCAGAGGATAACGGCGCTCACGGCCAAAGGCTTTGTGGCTAATCTTGGTGCCAATAGGTGATTGCAAACGTTTGTATTCGTTATGATCGACCATTTTAATGACTTTTGCGACCAATTCTGCATCAAAACCTTTATCGACGATGTCTTGATAACCCATGTCCTCGTCGATATAAGACATCAAAATACCATCCAATACATCATAGTCAGGCAAGCTGTCTTGATCTTTTTGATCTGGGCGTAGTTCGGCTGATGGTGGACGCGTGATGACACGCTCAGGGATAACAGGCGTGTCTTCTAAACGGTTGCGATAGCTGGCCAACTTATAGACTTGGGTTTTGTACACGTCTTTTAAGACATCAAAACCGCCTGCCATATCACCATATAGCGTCGAATATCCAACCGCCAATTCTGACTTGTTACCAGTTGTGATGACCAGATGACCGAATTTATTGGACAATGCCATTAGCACAACACCGCGCGCACGGGCTTGGATGTTTTCTTCAGTGGTATCGGCAGGCGACTTATTAAATAAAGGTGCTAGGGTATGACGAATGCCTTCAACCGCATCAAAGATAGGACAAACCGTATAAGACACATTTAAACGGCGGGCTTGCGCCTGCGCATCTTCTAAGCTGATTTGAGAGGTATACTCGTACGGCATCATGACCGCATATACTTTGTCAGCGCCTAAGGCGTCAACGGCGATACATAGCGTCAAGGCCGAATCAATACCGCCTGATAACCCAACGATAATGCCAGAGAATCCTGAGTGATTGACATAGTCGCGTAGACCAACCACCAATGCCTGATACATCTCCGACTCACGACTCAAAGTCAAAGGTGCTTTAGGTTGATTGTTGAACTTGGCTGTTTTGACATCCAAAGTCGCCAATAATAGCTGATTCATAAAGCGCGGCGCTTCATGAGCAACGCTGCCATCAGCTTGTACGGCCATAGAGCCACCATCGAACACCAAGTCATCTTGGCCACCAACGGCGTTGACATACAAAATAGGTAAGTTGTTTTCGCGGCTACGTTTGGCCAGCATGGTTTTGCGGTTTTCTTGTTTTTCAATCTCAAAAGGGGAAGCGTTTAAGCTGACAATCAGATCAGCGCCTTGTTTCTTCAGATCAGAGATCGGGCCTTTTTCCCACAAGTCTTCACAAATAAGAAGACCAATGGTGATGCCCTTATAGTCGAATAAAACTTGATTGCGACCTTTATCAAAGTAGCGACGCTCATCAAATACGCCGTAATTTGGCAAAACTTGCTTGTGATAAAAACCCTTTTGATGACCATTATGTAAGATGGCGGCAGAGTTAAAAGTGCCATGATGGTCCACATGTGGATAACCAACAATCATGACGATATCGTCGATATCACTTAAGTTTGATAAGGCGTTTTTGACACGGCCTGACAAGCTTGGGCGTAACAATAAATCTTGAGGAGGGTAACCCAACAGTGCAAGCTCTGGGAAAACGATAACATCTGCGCCTTGTTCGCGTGCTTGCAAAGCAAGGGTACGCATTTTTTCGGTATTAGTCGCGATATCACCGACTAAGAAGTGCGATTGCGCCAAGGCAAAGGTAACAGTCTCTTGTGGCCTGCTGGTCTCGTTTGAAGTAGTGGTATTGGGATTATCAGTGTCTTTTGACATCGTTATTTTTCCTATCGATATAGTATTTAAAAACAGTATTTAAAATTTGGTCGGTCAGTGTTGATCTACAATAAAATCAAAGTCGCCCCGAAACTCACTCAAAATAACACTCTTTTATATTTAGTTCTAATATAGAACCCGTATGATGAGTCTCAATCTTACTTAACCCGCTATACGATACCGATGCATAATATCTAAAATTATGGCATGACTCTAAAAATCAGATACGATAGTCTAGAGAAAGGTATTGAATAGGTTTTTGGTTTGAAAAATGCTATGTCTTTATAACCATCAAAATAAATGCGCTCAAATGAACGTAACTATGTTGAAAAGCTCAAGATAATACTCTTAGTATAACATCAATTGTCGTGACAAATAGAACGCGCCAGTGAATTACCTTTCAAGATATATGTTTCATGCATAAAGATAAAAGCGGTTTGGTATGCTTTGTTTTTATAGACTAAAAGTATGTATGACGTTTTGAATACTGTTGTCATGGTCTAGTAAGTTAAGATAGAGAAAGTTGTAAGTAAAAATTACAACATAGCGTTATAAAATGGTCTTTTTTTGCTGCATAATAAAATAGCTTAATAGCAATATTTTGACTTTATTTTAATAGCATTTGTAGACAGTGATAGCGTAGGGTATGCTGTTATTGAATGCTGATCAAACAGCGGTTTGCCGCTATATTACAACCCGTAACCCTCGTTAATGGACACAGTTTATAGATAAGCTCTGTAAATTGGCGTTCATCATATATTTATAAACTTGCCAGCAAGGCGATGATACGCCTTGCTACCTGCTCTTGGCTTATACGCTATGATTGAAAATTGGACAAAAGAGTTTATTATTCAGCGCTTGCTGGCTATTACTTTATTGGTTGTATTATTCGTATTGTGTTTTCAGGTCATACAATTTTTTATTGTACCGGCACTTTGGGCAGCCATTCTGGCATACGTGACTTTTCCGGTTTATAACTTTTTTTATGAAAAAGTGAAGCTCAGCCCCAATTTTAGCGCTGCCATTATGACGGTGAGTATATCTTTGATAATAGGTGTACCACTTGTGATTGGAGTGTTTATTCTTCAGCAAGAAGCCCTGAGCTTGATTAGTAATCTCGTGTATCGTGTCAAAGTCGGCTATTTGGATGTACCAAATTCTATTAAAGATTTGCCAGTTATCGGTCAGCAAGTCAAAGATGTGCTGTGGCGAATCAACAAAAACCCTGAAGGAACCCTTGAAGCTTTTCGGATGTGGGTGCAGTCGCATTTGTATTATGGCAAAGTCGCTTTAGATGTGGCGTTCAGTAGTCTTGCAAAGCTTGGTATGGCATTGATGACCCTGTTCTTTTTCTACCGCGATGGTACCAGTTTGATCCGTCAAATTCGTCAAGCGTTACGCAATATCATTGGCAATCGCATCGATGGTTATATTGATTCGGTGGGTACGACCACACGCGCTGTGGTATATGGTATCGGTTTGACTGCTTTAGCACAGGCACTATTGGCGGGTGTTGGTTATTACTTCGCTGGTGCGCCAAGTCCTATTTTATTGACTATTGTTACTTTTATTATTGCCTTGATTCCTTTTGGCACACCATTTGTGTGGGGCGGGGTGTCTATTTGGCTGCTGAGTAAAGGTTACACCGTAGAAGGCATTGGTTTGGCGCTATGGGGCACTTTGGTGATTAGTTGGGTTGATAACTTGATCCGTCCTATTGTGATCAGTGGTGCGACCAAAATTCCTTTTATCATTATTTTCATTGGTGTATTGGGTGGTCTAACGGCCTTTGGCTTCGTTGGTTTATTTATCGGCCCTGTGGTCTTAGCCATTGGACTTGCGGTATGGCGTGAATGGATCTCGAACCACAAGAATGAGCTATTTGCGGCTCAAGAAAAGGTTCTGATTGATAGCCAGACTTTGCCTCCAGAAGAGAAAATAGAATGAGTATCGCAGTCGTTAATAATTGACTGCAAAAAAGTAACTTAGCAATTCTGAGGCAATTTCTGGCAGCGTGATTTTAGATAAAAACTGTAAATCAAAATAGCCACAATAATGCTGCAACTATTATGAAGGGTAATATGGATACGACCACACCTATTACGATCATTGCCGATAGCAATATCGCAAGCTTAGATGAGTTTTTTAATGCTTCAACGCTCGGACAAGTAACTGGCCAAACTGTCAATATCATCACAGTGGCTGGACGGGATATCAATGCAGACCTTCTAGCAGAGTTGCAGCCTGAGATCTTATTGATACGCTCGGTGACACCAGTGGGTGAGGCATTATTGGCTGCTAATAAAAGTGTGCGATTTGTGGGCTCTGCCACCATCGGTACCGATCATGTCGATCAAGAGTATTTGATGACGCGCCAGATAACGTTTGCCAATGCGGCTGGCTGTAGCAAGCATTCTGTTGCGCAATATGTGTTGACGGCTATC
The DNA here is from genome assembly GCF_001606025.1 of Psychrobacter alimentarius. Taxonomy (NCBI): domain Bacteria; kingdom Pseudomonadati; phylum Pseudomonadota; class Gammaproteobacteria; order Moraxellales; family Moraxellaceae; genus Psychrobacter; species Psychrobacter alimentarius. The sequence continues at coordinate 409,289 of NZ_CP014945.1, forward strand.
TTGACTTTACGACCGCAGTATTGGCAACAGTCAATAACGCTTGGCATTATTGGACTGGGTAATATTGGCAGTAGCTTGGCTGATTATGCCAGCGACTTAGGCTGGCAGGTGCTCGGTTATGATCCACTGCTACCACCTTCCGATATAAACAATGCCAGCCTAGAGCAAGTTCTGAGTCAGGGTGATGTCGTCAGTCTGCATGTGCCATTGACCAGTCACAAAAATACAGATACTCAGCATACTAGCAACGGCAGCGACTATCCAACGCACCATCTAATCAATGCAGAGACATTAGCGATGATGCCTGCCCATACCATGTTAATTAATAGCGCACGTGGTCCTGTCATTCAGGCAAGTGACCTTGAAGCAGATATCGAACGTACTAACAGACAAGTGGTGTTAGATGTGTTTGAGCATGAGCCACAAATTTCAGAGCGATTACTCTCTAAGCTTGCCATTGCTACGCCGCATATTGCTGGTTATACCGTAGAAGGTAAGCTGCGTGGTACACAAATTATTTATGATGCGCTATGTGAGCAATTATCGGTCACACCGACTCAATCTATGCAGACGTTATTACCGCTGAATATGTTCTTGTGGTCGGAGCTAAAGGCACATCCAGATAGATTGAGTAAGTTTTACGATATCAAGCAAGATGATTCGGCTCTAAGAGAAAAGGTAGTCGATGGTCAAGTAAACGGTGCTGACTTTGATCAGCTGAGACGTGATTATCATCTGCGCCGTGAGTGGCAGTCTTAAACATTCAATCACAATGTATGCGCTCAGTCTGAAAACTATCAACCAAAAATAATTATTCGTCAGTTGTAGTAGATAATAATGAATCAAGCCAGCCATTCTTCGCACAGATCCAGCTACGCACCTACGATGTCACTTGCGATGGCACAGCAGCGCGCGCAGTTTATGAGTAATATTCGTCAGTTTTTTCTTAAGCAGCAAGTGCTAGAAGTACAGACGCCGCTGCTTTCTCAAGCAGGTAATACGGATACGTTTTTACAATCAGTGGCGGCGCAAGTGACGTATCAAGACAAGCCCAGCACGTACTATCTGCACACGTCACCTGAATTTGCCATGAAACGTTTGCTGGCGAGTTGGCAAGTACCCATCTATCAGATTTGTCCTGTATTTCGAGACAATGAAATTGGCACAAGGCATAATATAGAATTCACCATGCTCGAATGGTATCAGCCAAATTATAGCTTGGCAGACATGGCGGCTGAGGTTGGCGAGCTATTAGAGATGTTGTACGGCTATCCTGTTGTGATGAATCACTATCGTTATGTTGATGCGTTTATGGATTTTGTTGGCATACATCCATTAACGGCAAGTCTGGCTGCGTTGCAAGCAGTCGCTGAAGACAAAGGACTAATGGGGTTTGATTTCAATAGTGAGCACAGTAGTGACAGTGAGGCAGATCGTCGTCAAAGCTGGCTGGATTTACTATTTAGCCATGCGGTCGAACCACATTTGGGCCATGACTTACCCACGTTGATTATAGAGTATCCACCTGCGACAGCGGCATTGGCCAAGACAGCACTGGATAAAGAGGGCAATGAGGTTGCCAAGCGTTTTGAGTTATACATCAATGGGATTGAGATCGCCAACGCGTATGACGAGCTGGCAGATGGTCAAGCACTAAGAGCACGTTTCGAAAAAGACAATCAACTGCGAGAGCGGCACGACTTGCCCGTCATGCCAATCGACGAACATTTGATTGCAGCCTCTGACAACCTTATACCTTGTAGCGGTATTGCGGTTGGTATAGACAGATTGTTTATGGTCATTGTAGGGGCCAGCAGTTTGGAAGAGGTGATTCCTTTTCCTAGCAGATTGGCCTAATCTTATAGCTGAGTCTCACCCTATCAATCAATACTATATAAAACTTCGCACAAAAAAATGGTCACTTACCATTCAGTATAACTATTGCTGAATAACAAACGACCATTTTTATGAGCCATTTGCGCTCATCTGTTTTCAAGCACTCTATTCATATCGGATTTATACCGTCGCGACGGCTTCGTTGATATCAATGTCGCCGTTATGCATGTTAAACGCTTGCTTGATGGTATTATCTGCGGTTAATACAGCAGCCAACGTTGTAGCGACATCTTCAATCGAATTTTCGCCAGCGCTTTCATCAATGGCAATTTTACCTGTGCCTGCGCATTCTTTTAACGCTCCTGGCTGCACAATGGTGTAGTCAAGCGTGCTATTATTTACCAACCACTGATCTGCATAATGTTTGCAGATATAGTATTCTTTTAAGTTTGCAATACCGGGGCTATTCCATTTGCTGGTATCTAAAGAAAACGCTGCGCTAAGCATAATGTAACGTTTGATACCTTTATCTTGTGTTGCCTGAATGGTTTTGACAGCGCCATGCAAGTCGACTTCTAACACATCCTTACCACCAGATCCTGCCACAAAATACACTGCATCAATGTCTTTATCCATTTGGTCTTGAATGGCATCTTTTTCAGCCGTGATATCCAAATCAAGCTGGCTATAATTGGCATCATCAAATAGAACTTCTTTTTGACGTGTGGTGCCAATCACTTGATGTTCATCAGCTAATAATTGTTTTACCAGCTCAGTACCTACACGCCCACTTGCACCAATCACTAAAATTTTCATAATCATTCCTATTCTTATATATGCGTTGTTTAAAAACTAAAACCAGCATAGCAAAAAAATTGGCGCGCTTCGTTATGATGCGTGCCAATTGGATAGCGTTTGGTTAGGGAATGTATACGGTTTGCAAGAAAAGAAAGTATTGATAAGAGTAGAACAAAAATGAATGAGAAGAAAAAATATCAGCGAACCAAGCGATTTAAGCCATCTGCAAAGGCTTTTTTGTCACGGTCACCATAAGGTTTTTGCCCACTCATCTCTTGTAGCTCTAAGACACCAGTACCACGCATGGTATCCATAAAATCGCGCATATTAAGCTTTTGCTTGATATTATTTTTGTCGTAGACCACACCGCGTGTCGTCAACACCATACCGCCTTTATCCAATATATCATTAGCCAAAGGAATATCGCTGGTAATCGCAAGATCGCCTGGTTGAATTTGTTCGACGATATAGTCATCTGCTTTATCAAACCCTGATGGCACCACAGTCATAATAAGCAGTGGTGACTTACGTAGTTTGATTGGCTGATTGGCAACAAATATCGCCATCGTCTTGGTACGCTCAGCGGTCTTGATGATCAAGTCTTTGGCAATCAGAGGTACAGAATCTGCATCTACCCAAATCTGCATTATTTTTGAGCCTCATCTGCTTGAGAGTCTTCGCTCTGGGTGCTTATTTTGTCTAAAGTGTCATCAGTGTCATCAGTGTCATCAGTGTCAGCAACAGTCAGATCATCTGCCATCTTTGCTTGATCGTCAACAGCAACGATTTTTTTATCAAGCCCCACTTTATTTGGCAAGATGGCGACAAGTTGGGCTAAAGCAGGTTCTAAGTTTGCGACATCGTTGGGCATCAAGGTGATATGCGCAATTTTTCGATCGTCACGCTCTGCCTTATGATAACTGTGATAGTGAGCGCCATCAATCTTAAGAACTGCGCTGATATCAGGGTACTGTCCCAATACATTGAGCATGATTGCTGGGTGCACATTGTCTGTATCGCCCAGTGGTAGGTTGACCACTGCGCGAATGTGATTTTCAAATTGACTGGTGATAGCTCCTTCGATACTCCAATGTCCAGAATTGTGCACACGCGGAGCAATCTCATTGGCGAGTACCGTATCGTTGCCGCGCGCATCTTTGACAACGAACAGCTCAAGTGCCATCACGCCAACATAATCCAAATGATTCATGACGGTCGTGATCGCATCAGTGGCCTGCTTAAGCAAATGACTGGTGCCAACGGCAGGCGCTTGAGTTTTGGCTAAAATACCCTGATGATGATGGTTTTCGACCAAATCATAACCACGTACCTGACCGTTTTGTCCTCGTGCCGCAATGATAGAAACCTCACGGCTAAAGTTAATAAAACCTTCCGCTATTAATGGTGCAGGTGTTGGTGTTAATGCGCCTTTGCCGCTGACGGCATCTTTGAGGTCTTGCCAAGCAGCTTTGATGTCGCTGTCTTCTTTGATGACAAACTGACCTTTACCGTCATAACCACCACGGCTCGTTTTGAGCACAATTGGCAATCCTAACGTTTGACAAGCTTGTTGTAGCTCAGCTTCAGAGTTGACGGCCATAAACGGGACGGTCGCGATATCGAGCTTCTGAAACATCTGCTTTTCTTTTAAGCGATCTTGGGCGATATCAAGCGCAATCAATGGGGGAAACATGCCCTGCTTGCTACCAGCCGTTGATAAGTTGGTCAGATGCTCAACAGTAGAGGTGGGTGTGTTTTCAAACTCTAGTGTGAAGACGTCTGCCGCTTCAATAAACGCGTCTAACTCGTCGCTATGAAAAACGCGTCCATATAAACTGGCAGGGCAGTCGGCATTGTCTTCTAAAAACACGCACTGATACCCTAATGGAATGGCGGCTTCGGCAAGCATCATACCAAGCTGACCACCGCCTAAAATACCGATGGTACGAATGATTTGGGTAGTAGGGTAAGCGTTCGCTGTAGTCATGGCAGGCTCTTTAAATTAAAAATGAAAGATATTTTTGGTGTGGCACAATTTAGAAATCAATCTAGTAAAATAGGAAAAGGTGCATACGATGCACCTTATATTCAGTAACGCTCAATTCAGACTTATCTAACCATACGTATACTATCAATATCATTTACTATCAAAATTATTCAAGGTGATGGGACATATATCAATAAGGTCTGACAACCATCAAGCATTTTATAGCGATGATCAATGATTGATAATACCCGGTGTTGGGCTAGCAAGAATGGTATCGGTTTGCGTCGTGCGCAACGTATCAAGCTTAGTCGCTAGCGATTCATCGTGCAAGGCGAGCACTTGAATGGCAAGGAGAGCCGCATTATAAGCGCCAGCTGTGCCAATTGCTAACGTTCCAACAGCAACGCCTTTAGGCATCTGTACGATAGACAGCAAGCTGTCCCAACCGCTGAGCATAGAGGATTTTACCGGCACGCCAAATACAGGAAGTGGCGTTTGGCTGGCACACATACCCGGCAGATGAGCGGCGCCACCTGCACCAGCGATGATCACTTGCAAACCATGAGACTTTGCGTTTTTGGCATAGTCAAATAATCGATCAGGCGTACGGTGTGCTGACACCACTTCACACTCAAAAGCAATATCAAAGTCTGCTAGCAACTGTGCTGCAGCGCTCATCGTAGCCCAATCAGATTGTGATCCCATGATAATGCCAACTTTTGGCTGACCATTAGGAGAGGTGATAGGCCCGTTTGTCTCAGCAGCATGGGTGGTAGCCGATGTTGTGCTCATGCGTTAATATCCTCAAAAAGACCATCATACAAAAATTTTGCCGCTCTCGTAAAGCCAAGTTTCAAGTTTAATCAAAAAGCAAAAAGAATCGTGCGGATTTATGGGTTTTCATCAGTGGGGTTATCATGACGATGCTGTAAAAAATTACTGGGTTTTAAGGGCAGCGGCTGTTCAGTATCAAACTGATAACACGTCAGATAACCACTATCTATGGCTGCTGAATAATCGGTGCAGACCACTTGATGGCTGAGTGGTTCAGGCGTACCAGTCAGCCAATAGTGACCCACGAACACAGGTTTATGAGTTTTGATGGCAAAGTCGATGTTTTCGGCCAATGCATCGCTTGGAATTTGTGCCAAGGCAGACGTAGGCGCGCGAGCAACTTCATAAAGCGTGCGTGTGTTCAGCTCATCAAGCCACCAACGCACTCGCACTCGCGTGCGCCTAGTACCTTCTTTATCTACCATTACGATACCTTCGGGCAATGGCGTTTCCACCCCTTTTAGCACACGCTCAAGGGCGTCGAACGGCACACTAGGCTCGCTTGCAGTGGCTATCAGGCCTTGCGGTGTCAGACAATTATCTTCTGTCAAAAAAGGCTGTAATATAGCCATACTATCGACATCCCAGCAAGCATGTACAAAGCAAGCGTCATCGCTCTCAAGCCATAATGGAATCTCATAAAAACGCTGTAACCAATACTGATGTTTGTCTGAACCAAATGGTACTTCAGCTAAAAACGCTTCATGCTGGCGTTTATGCACGTCGCTATGTGAGCGTAAATATTGAGTAGAATCATTAGGGTCAAGCGTTGCAAAAGCCAAAGCATTGTATTCATGATTACCCATGACCGCATCAGCCACATCGGCATCCAGCATGGCAAAAACAATCTCTAAAGTGGCCACCTGCTGTGGACCTCGATCGATTAAATCGCCAATGAATAGGGCGCGATGACCGATTGGTGGGACAAAATATTGCCCATTATGGCGATAGCCCAACTGTGTTAGTAAGCCCACTAATTTATCTGCATAACCGTGAATGTCACCAATAATGTCTATAATCATAATAAATCAGCAAATCTCAATGTAATATATTAAAGGTCAAAAAATCTTCATATAGCAATTTGGAACGGTTTGCCAGCCAAATAAATGCTAACAAGGTATCATCATTGATGTCCTGTCTAACATCGTTTTTACGGTCATCAAGACATTCAAAAAATAACTGATAAAAATTACCTTAAAAACCAGGTGACAACAGCGCGCTCAAAAAGTGAGGCAACACTCTTGGCTCTAAAATAATCGTCGCGATGATACCGAACGCACCGCCCCACATATGTGCCATGTGGTTAATGTTTGAACCACCGCGTTTATCGGCGTAAATACTATAAGCGACGTAAGCTACCGCAAACAATATCGCAGGGATAGGAATAACCGCAAATAGATAGATTTTTTCCCAAGGTGCCAACAAAATAAAAGCAAACAAGACTGCTGATACACCACCTGATGCGCCAAGGCTTAAGTAACTGGCATTGTTTTTATTTTTGATATAGCTTGGAATCATCGCAACAATAATCGCTAAGACATAAAATACCACAAAACCATAGCCAAACAAGAAGGACTGATATAAGCCTTCAATAGCACGACCAAAAAAGTATAAAGTAAACATATTGAACAGCAAATGCATACTGTCAGCATGAATAAAACCATGCGTCACAAAACGATCCCATTGACCATTATTTACCGCTGGTGGATAAAAAATAAGTCGATTGAATAGCGTCTTGTTTTGCCATGCCAGTAAGCTAACAATAACGGTAATAATAATGATAAGGGTCGTATGGTTAAACAAAGGATAATCCTTAGGCCTCGCCTGATGGGTGACAATGTTATATAAAGGTTATAAATGACAATGTTCAACGCCTAAGCGTTACGGCTGAGTGAAAAATAAACATAACCAATGACAAATTATTAAACGTTAAGTCTTAATAGTACGTTCATACTAACAGTAGTTAGAATCTCGAAAAAATATATTGTGTGACAAAACGATGCATTTTTATGCTTTTATAGTGAATAATAGAGCAAGATGTTAAGTAACGTGAAAAATACCTCGTATCTTAGAGATAGTGGTGCACGAATAATAAAAGTGTCCCAAAGTATGGCAGTAATAAATAAAATAAATACTTAATTTTTTATAAAGTTAAAAAAGGCCGACAGAGGCAATTGTTTATGAGTATTATCAATCAATTAGAAAAAACCGTTACACCTGCTATATTAGGTAATAGTGACGATAAAAATACGGTGGCTTATGTCGGTTTGCTTGAGCAGTTTTATGCTCTTTTGGCGGCACGTTTGGCATTACCACAGGTTTACTCGCACATTATGCGTGCCGATGAGGGAGTAACGTCTGATATTTCGGTAGAAAGCCCACTGTTTGAACAGCTGTGGCAAGATCAAGCAGTACAGCGACTGATCATTCAAGAGTTGGCTGACACGCATCATATTGACTTACTGACGACCTCGCAGCTACTGATTAACGCAGCTCCCTTGGCTTATCGCGAGCTAAAAATATTGGCTGATGGACAGTTCTTGCCAGCTTTTTTACAGACAGAACAGACAGCGTTGCGTCAGTATTTGCCAATATGGTCGGCATCCGCGATTGCAGCACCTCAAATCTCTAATAGCGACTCATATCAAAAACGTGGCGTTGATGTGGCTACTGTACCAGTGAGCGAGGCTTCTTTGGCTGCGATAAAGGCGTCCAATATAGACCAAGAAGCAGTCGCCACTTCCACAGCATCTTATGTAGAAAGCGCAAGCTACTTAGAAGATGCGGATAAAGAACGTACCACCGAAAACTTGGTAGCCAATACGGATGGCATTCATGTCAATCCATCAGCGCATCATTGGGGCGACAACAGCAGCATGAAGCGAGAAAAAGTACGCACTCGCAATCAACGCAATGACTTACTGGTACGGGTGTTTTTATTGATCATAGCCATTGCTGGTATCGGACTTGCCGCATGGGCATTACTGATTAAACCCAATAATACGCCACCTGTAGAACCAGTCGCCGCAGAGCCGGTGGCCGCCCCACCTGTAGAAGTGCCAGCCCAAGTAATGACACCCGTTGAGTTGATCGTTGGCGTGGATAACAGTGGGAGTTTATATACTTGTAGCGCAACGGTTGGCAACGAAGCATTGCAAGCGACATTGCAGCAGGCTCTGAATACAAGCTTTGGTGAGCAAGCGAGTACTTGTGAGTTGACCATCAAAGCAGGGGTAGCAACTGACATTGCCACTATTCCGCCACAAGTATTGCCGAATATCTTTACGACACTCAGGTCAACGCCATTTGCTCGTCTACAGCTGCAAAATGATCGTCTTACATTAGAGGCTCCAGACAGTATGCTACTGCAAAAGATGGTCGCAGATATACAGGCTTTAGCGCCGACGATGCTGATTGATAGCACAGCTCCTCTACCCCTACCAAATAACAGCAGTGACGGTGCCGCTATCAATAATATGGCAGGTATGAACGGGGCCAATATGCAATTTGAAAACGGCGATATAGCGCCCAATAGTCAATTCAATAATAACTACAATGGCAGTGGATCTGGAGAGTATCAAGCATCAGATGATAATACAGGTGATAGGGTGACACCTGTTCTTCCTGCACCGAACAATGGAGGTTTTAACAATAATAGTGTGCCTGCTGATATTCCTAGTAATATTCCTCGCAACACACCGAACAATACGACACCAAATAGATCGTCAGGTCCTATTTCCCCAGAGGAAGCAGATGACATGGCAAATAGTGTTATCGTGGTAGAGCCAGCGCAAGTGAGGGGACCACAGTTTAAATAAAAAGCATCATCTCTAATGAATATCAGTAAACCAAAGCGCTTATCAAATTAAGCGGGCGGTGTGAGCGTTCTCTCATACCGTTCGTTTTTCTTTCCTGTCTTCTCTATAGTTCTATCTATGTTAGCGATATTAGACTGAGATCATCATAATCAGAAATAAGCCTCCAATGTATTGAGTAACAATAAGATAATGACTTGTACTTGGTACTTCTTTTGGTTACGAGTCATAACTGAAACATTACTTAACGTATCATTTGTACAACAACGTGTTGATTGTGAATGTATGCTTAAAATTTTTATAATAACACTGGTTAAATGCAGTCGTTAACGGTATGACCTGTTATGACTTGTCATTTTGTATCAGAATTTTTTATGAGCCGTTTATAGTTTGAATTATTTTTTATTACCGATTTTTTTGATATTAAAAGCTTCTAACTGACACTCAAATTATATTAATAATTAATGGAGAAAACACATTATGGATATTATCAATCATCTGACAAGAACGGTAAGCCCAGCCGTATTAGGAGACGATCATAGTCCCGCTAAGCAAAATCTGCTTGAACAATTTTATGCGATTTTTGCAGCCCGTCTTGCTGACGCAAACACGTATAATCGCTTTGCTAATGAAAACATCGGGCGTGATGACCAACAATTTTACGATCGCGTTTGGACAGAGGATGCTCACCGTGACCAGATTGATCGCGAATTAGCGACCAAACACGATGTCGATCAGACGGCCGCTCGTGGTTTAGTGGCAATGGCAGCACCACTTGCTTTTCATGAAATCAAAAGCTTAGCAGGCAATACGCCAGTACCGCAATTTTTAAATGACAATCTTGACAGTTATCAGCATCATATACCGGCTTGGGCGAGCACGGTTCTGCCAGCGGGTATGTTAGCCGCCACACCAGCAGTTGCTGGCGAGCATATTTCTGATACCGTGAGCACAGCGCCTTTGCAGCGCGAAGAAGAGCAAAAGGGCAGCTTCTTAAAGGCTTTATTACCAATTATTGGTTTGATTATTTTAGGGGCGCTAGCGTGGGCACTCCTTCGTGGTTGTCAAGAGAACCCTGAGCCTGTGGCAACGCCTGCTGTGACCGAGCAGCAAGCAGCTGACGGTGATGAGCAAGTAGCGGTGGCAGCAGATATTGAACCTGCTTCATTAAGCATTGCCACAGGTGAAAACAATGAATTGTACGCTTGCCGCATGAATGTGGGCAACGAGACATTGCAGACCAACGTTATGAATGCGTTGACCAGTGCATTTGGTGATGAAGCCAATAAATGCCGTGCTGATGTAGACGATAACTTTGCAGCGGATATGCCAGCAGCAGCACAGCTTGCTACTATTTTGCCTATCGTCAAAAACGTACCAAACGCTAGCATGATTATCAAAGGCGATAACATCACCGTCAATGCGCCAGATGCCACCGCTCTAGAAAAACTAGTATCTGATCTACAAGCAGCCGCGCCAGCAATGACCGTACAAGCTGAAGGTCCGTTAGATTTGCAAGGTGAGATTGATGATAGCTTGGCTGCGGCTGATGCAGCGATGATGAATTTGGGCGAAAACCCAGATCCTCGTGATGTGGCTCGTGCATTGAGCATACAGGTCATTAATTTTGAAGTAGATGAAGCCGTTATCCCTGATGTGAATAAAGCGTTTCTTGACCGTGCTGCCAAAATCATGGCAGAAGTGCCAGATATGAACTTGGTGATTATTGGTCATACAGACAGTCAAGCGTCAGATGCTTATAACATGGAATTATCACGTGAGCGTGCTGATTCAGTCAAAGCATACTTAGTCTCTCAAGGCATTGATGAAAGTAAATTGTCTACGAAAGGTATGGGTGAGACCGATCCTATCGCTGACAACTCGACTGAACAAGGGCGTTTCCGCAATCGCCGTATTGAGTTTATGGTAAATGATCAAGATGTGAATGCCAATGAAGCCATGGCTACTGGCAGCGCTGCGCTGGGTACAAATAATTCAATGGACCCTGACATGAACCCGCTTGATAACAATAATGATGATCTGCTACCAGATGGTGATGACGCCACCCAAGGTACAGCGTTAGATCCAACCAACTAAGCCTGCATTATTTAAGCTCTTGTATAAAACCTTTATCAATCACTAAAAAACCGCTCCTTATTCAGGAGCGGTTTTTATTTTGGCAAAAAATAAGTAATGAATGGAACATACTTGATAGACAAAACGATTATTTTTAATAAGATTTATTAAAGCGCTAATTATAATTGGTAGGGTCTATCGATTCAGCCGTGTTATCAGTTGCTGCCTTTGTCGAAGATTGTGTATCAAAGAAAGTTTGCGTAACATTCTGTTTTGCTTGTTCCCAATAATCGAACTGCTGGCAAGTCGAGATAAGATCACCTTGCCACATGGGTATTTTGCCACACATGGTTTTGATACGATTTTGATGAGGGTAAGACAGTTCTTGAGCAGCTGCTGCCGCTTCATGGGCTGCGACACGATCATTACAAACCAGGGCAATGTCGCACCCTGCCTCAATAGCCGCTTTGACACGAGCGCTGATATCACCGACTGCTTTTGCGCCAGCCATAGATAAGTCATCCGAAAAAATGACCCCTTCAAACTTAAGCTGATCGCGAAGAATGTCTTTTAGCCAAATTTTTGAGAAGCCAGCTGGCTTATTATCGACTTGCGAAAAAATTACGTGTGCGGGCATAACGGCATCTAGCCATGGCAATGTTTGCGCAAATGGCTGCATATCACTATCGATAATATCCGCTAAACTACGTGTGTCAATCGCTTCTGACACATGTGAATCAGGCGCAATAGCACCATGACCAGGAAAGTGTTTGCCTGTGGTTGCCATGCCGGCGGCTTTCATACCTCGCATAAACTGAGCTGCTAGTGCGGCGATAGCGGACGTCCCATGATGAAAGCTGCGATCTCCAATCACTTGGCTGATACCACCTCTGTCAAGTACTGGCGCAAAACTTAGGTCAATTCCCACTGCCATGACTTCGGTTGCCATGAGATAGCCACAGTCATAAGCACAGTTAAGGGCACGGTTTGGGTCTTGGTCAAATAAGTCTCCAAGTCTACCCATCGCTGGTAGTGGGGTAAAGCCTTCACGTAATCGTGCGACGCGGCCGCCTTCTTGATCAACCCCGATTAATATATCAGGATTGTGATAGCGTATGTCATCGCACAATGCGCGCACCTGTGCCGCATCAGCAACATTGCGGGCAAACAATATTACGCCCCCAACTTGAGCTTGTTTAATCAAGCTTACGTCCTCAGCAGTCAAGGCGGTACTATCGATATCAATCATTAAAACGCCATACATAGCCTAATCCTTATTGTGTTATATCGTGTCGTATTATAGGTTTAATGGACAAAAGCGAATGCTAATCAAAGGCTGTCGCCATGTCATGATGACATTATTATGACAGTTATTGTGACCGTCGTATAATCCGATAACATCATCTACTAAAAGCGTGATATTAAGTCGAGGTAATTTTACGCAAAAATTATGAGAAAAATCGCTAGAATAAATATGATAGAAAGTTTGGTATGTGTAGACGTAGGGTGTAAGATTGCTTATACAGTTTGAGACAATTCGCTCCCTAGGCTCATGATAAGATTGAGTGATTTGTAGCGTCACATGGTCAGCTGCTAATGATAGCGATGAAGTGTTTCTACAGTATAGAAACTATAATGAGATAAAAAACCGATAGTTAATGGCAAACAAGCAATGGCGTGCAATGTAAAAAATAGGGTTGATAGGCAGAGATTGACCCAATAATTTTTGTTCCTGATACAACAGACAATATTAACTTAAAATAACTAGGTACATATATGAAAAAACAACCAGCGCAGTGGTTACTCAGTGCAGCGTCAGTGGGTGTGGCCGGTATTATACTTGCTCAAAGCTATGGCACCGCAGTAGCAGAAACCAATACTGAGGGTTTTGTACAGACACCAGAACAGAAAATCACCACTCGTCAGGTTGCAGCTTTGCTGGATCGAAGTCATTATCTCAATCAGCCATTAGATAGTAAGACTGGTAGCGAGATTTTGTCTATGTATATTGATAGCCTCGATACCAACCACACGTTATTTTTACAATCTGATGTGGATGAGTTTAAGAAAAAATACGGTGATGATTTTGGCGATCGTCTCAAGCGCGGTGATTTGTCTGCAGGGGTAGACGTTTTTGAGCGTTATCGCAAACGTTCAAACGAATATTTTACCATGGCAAGTAAAATGCTAAAGACGGATATCGATTTGACTGGTAATGAAACCATCGTGCTCGATCGTGAAAAACTGAATCATTTTAAAACCAAAAAGGAGCAGCGCGACTATTGGACGCGTCAGCTGAAATTTCAGTTGATGAGTATCACATTGGGCCAAGAAGATGAAAAGGCCAAAGAAAAAGTATTTTTGAGTAATCCAGATATCACGCGCGGACAGGATCTAGTACGTAACGATCAGCGTACGCCTAGTGAGATTTTACAAAATCGTTTATCACGTCAGCAAGAGCAGTTCAAACGTCTCACCAATGATGAGATTATGGAAACCATCTTAAATACGGCAATGCTGACCTATGATCCACACAGCAACTATTACGCACCAGTACAAGCAAATGAATTGCAGATTCAGTCTAGCTTACAATTAGAAGGTATTGGTGTCTCCATTCGCCCTGACCGTAAAAACCCAGATTATACCCGTATTGTCACATTAGTCGATGGCGGTCCAGCAGCCAAATCGGGTCAGATTAAGCCCAATGATTTGATCATTGGTATCGCCAAAGATGGTGAAAACATGACTGATGTGGTCGGCTGGTCAACGCGTGAGATTGTCGGTTTGATTCGCGGCAAACGCGGTACATCAGTGACGATCAAGGTGCGTCAGCCTAATGCACCTGACGCTAGTGCTCGTAACGTGACCGTGGTTCGTGACATTATTCAACAAGAAGAATCTGGTGTCACTCATCGCGTGGTAGAAGTGCAGCGCCCCAATATTGATAAAACGCCAAAACGTATAGGCGTTCTTGAGATACCAAGTTTCTATTTAAATTATCGTGCTCGTCGCAATGGAGAAGATTATCGCAGCGTGAGTATCGATACCGAAAAAGCATTAAAGGCATTGAACGAAGAAAATATCGATGGTTTGGTTGTCGATTTGCGCAATAACCCAGGTGGCTCCTTGGATGAAGTTGCCAAGATGCTGGGCTTCTTTATTAAGAGTGGGCCGATGGTACAAATCCGCGACAATCGCGGCAATGTGCAAGTCTATCGTGATGATGATGGTGGCGAGCAACTCTATGACGGTAAGATGACCGTGATTACCAATTTGGCTTCTGCCTCTGCCAGTGAGATATTTGCTGCTGCTATTCAAGACTATGGCCGTGGATTGGTTGTCGGTAGCACGACCACTGGTAAAGGCTCAGCTCAGATTCAGCTCGACAATCTAGCGCTGGGTTCAGCGACATTGACTCAGCGTAAATTCTACCGTGTCACTGGTGGTAGTACGCAAAATAAAGGAGTTGTGCCTGATGTTGAATTGGTCAATATCTATGATGACGCAACCTTTGGTGAGCGCGCGCAAAAAAATGCCCTACCTTGGGATACTATTAAGACAGCGCCCTACAAACCTGAAGGTAAGTTTACCGATACGACGCTTGCGACACTCAATCAGCAGTCTAAAATTCGTCAAGAGCAAAACCCACAGTTTGTGTATCTGTCCTCATTGAATGATATTCGCGATATGGAAGACGAGAAAAAACCCATCCTCCTTGATATCAATAGTCGCCGCGCTAAGATGAAATTGATTGAAAAGCGTTCGTTAGAAGCTGAAAACAAACGCCTTATCGCAACTGGCGAACGTCCATATACCAATTGGAACACCTATCAAGCGGCAATGGATGCAAAATTCGAAGAGCGTAGCCGAATGAAAGCTATTGAGCGTCCAGAGTTGCCTGAAGATGAAGCCTTTATTAATGAAGCGGCTTATCTTATGTTAAGCGCCGACCCTGAAGCAACAGTGAGTCCCAAAGAGAAGCTATAGATAGCATTATCCAATTCATGTAAGCATATGCTTACATGAATTGACGCTTCAACCTCTTACTAACCATGAGCCAATCTGCGATTATAAACGTACGGCATGATTGAACGGAACGGTTCATTGGTACTAGGGATTGGTATCTTAAAGGTCGTATCAGGGATAGATGGTTTAGTAATTAAGGATGATAAGGCTGGATGCCTGTTAGTTATAAGATATCTCGGGATTAGGTATTGTATAACGTTAACATGGATGGTTGATGATAAAAGCCGCATGATGCTCGTCATTATGCGGCTTTGTTATGTCTGAAAAAGCATAATTTGTATCAAGCTGACATTATGTTAATGGCATCGGTTTAATAATGTTTCGCTTATCTTTAGTCCATAAAAAAGGCCAGTAGACTTAGCTACCGACCTTTTTAGATTAAATAACCTGCTCAATAAGAAAAAGTCATTTAATACCTCTACACGATATTCTAAGAGAACGAATCATTCCAAAAGAAAAAAGTGCTCTAAAAAACATCAATACTCTAAACGAGATTAATGCCCTAGAAGAGATTAGTGCTCAACGCCACCTGCGCCATGTACATGGCCATGGTTTAGTTCGTCTTCAGTTGCTGCACGTACTTCTTGGATTTCAACATCAAAAGTCAAACGCTTACCAGCTAATGGATGGTTTGCATCAACCGTTACTTCTTGATCGTTTACATCAGTAACTGTCACTAGCATGACTTGACCACCAGCTTCTGACTGGAATTGCATACCAGGCTGGATATCATCAACGCCTTGGAAGTTGTCACGTGGTACATGTTGTACCGCTTGTTCTTGATACTCGCCGTAACCATCAGCAGGCTCAACAACGGCGTTTACTTTTTCGCCAGCAGATTTGCCTTCTAGTTGTTGCTCAAGACCTGGAATGATGTTGCTATGGCCATGTAAATAAGCAAGTGGCTGACCTTCTGGTGACTGGTCAAGGATGTTGCCTTCGTCGTCTTTTAGAGTGTAATTGAATGTGACGGCGGTGTCTTTTGCGATAGTAGTCATAAATTATCCTAAATATATCTATGTAAAAAATTAAATACGGTTGCAATAAACCTAAAAAATCCAATCAGCAAGCCCAGTAGGCACGTCATTAGTCAATTATCATCAGTTTATTTAAGTAACTTTAGCAGTTAGCATCTTTAATTGCGATGGGTCCCATAACTTTCAAGGCAAAAACAAGAAAAAATGCTATTTAATCTGAATAAATGGTTTATTTTCTCAAAATAGAGACAGTTTTTCCTTGTTTGACTGCGTGAAACCGCTGTTCACGGTTTGTCAGTTGCGTTTTTTGGTCAGTGCTTCTACCATGAAGATAAAAATAAGGATAAAAAATATGACTTCATTTAATTCTAAGGCTAAGCATCTGTCAGTGGACACGGCTACTGATGTGGCTAGCGCAAAAAACAATACAAAAGCTGATATTCGTTATCAATTCAACTTTGAGCGCTTTTTGGAGCATCTGGTTGATGTATCGCTTAGCTTTACCGCCCTGACAGCATCCCCTAAGCTTTGGCTACCAGCATGGATACCGGGCAGTTATTTGATGCGCGAGTTCGCTCGAAATATCACCGCAGTTCAGTATCGTATTCTTGAGGGAGACAATGCCTCTGACGCCTACCGAGCGCAAAAAACAGATAAAAACACATGGCAGCTACCACAAGTCAAAGTAGGGCAGACGGTAGTCGTGGACTATGAAGTCTACTGCTACGATTTATCGGTGCGAACTGCTTACGTCGATCAACAACGTCTCTACGGTAACTTCACCTCGTTGGCACTCGCAGTTGAGGGGCAGGAGCTATCGCCAATAAAGGCAAGCTTACTTGTGCCTGCCACATTTTTGGCGGACAAAGAAACCAGTCGTGTACGCTTAGCGTGTGGTTTAACCTCGACCCATTTGAGCTTTGAGGAATCACAACATGACGGTCAACATAGCTATGGGTTACAAGTAGATAATTATCATGAGTTTATTGATTATCCGTTTGAGATTGCAGAGCAAGATACGTTCGACTTCATTGTTCATGATGATACCCATCAGACGCTACCACATCGGTTTTTTCTCTCAGGTAAGCACCATGCCAATATGGGCAGGTTGCAGCAAGATGTGACTCAGATTTGTCAGACGTATCTAAACTGGCTCGGTGATGCGCCCTTTGATAATTATACTTTTATGACGTTTGCCAGCGGTCAGGATTATGGCGGCCTAGAGCATATTAATTCTACTAGCCTGATTACACCGCGCCGTGACTTACCAAGTATCGATGAACCCGCGATACCCAGTAGTGACTATCAACGGTTTTTAGGACTATGCAGCCATGAGTATTTTCATGCATGGTGGGTCAAGACCGTACGCCCTGATGTCATGCTAGAAGTCGATTTGCGCCGTGAGGCTTTTACGCCACTACTATGGGTCTTTGAAGGGTTCACATCTTATATTGATGACTTTATGTTGCAAGCATCAGGGGTGATTGATCAAGCAAGTTATCTTAAGCTACTGGCTGAGCAAATCAATCGCTATTATCAAACCCCAGGTCGCGCTTATCAAAGCGTTGCAGAGTCGAGTTTTGATGCGTGGATTAAACTGTACCGCAGCGATGAGAACACAGGCAATGCAGGTATCAGTTATTATAATAAAGGGGCGCTGGTTGCGTTGTGTCTGGATTTGATGCTGCTACAAAAGAGCGCTGGTCGCTACCGTTTATTTGACGTGGTCAAAGCTTTCTATAATCAAGCTAAGCAAAATGACAATAAACGCATTGGTATCAGTAGTGCTGATATGGGCGTGGTGATCGGTCAATTTATACCACTTGCAGATTGGGAAGATTTTGAGCGGCGCTATGTCAATGGCGTTGAAGAGCTACCCATTGAAGCCATGCTGAGAGAAAGTGGGGTCAAACTTCGTACCAATACCAAAGAGACCTCTGATAAACACGTGCCTTGGGGCATACGATGTACTGAAACACCAGCAGGTCTTAAGATCAATCGCGTACAGCGTGATAGTGCGGCTGCCAAGGCTGGCCTTTCAGCACATGACGTTATCGTTGCCATTGATGGCATCAAAGCCACCAGTAAGCAATTGGGATCACTCAATCAGGCAGATCGCGATGTCGAATGTCATCTGTTTCGTCGCGATGAGCTGATAGCGGTTAATGTACGACCTAAATCGGCGCAAGTCACCGATGAACAGGCTTTAACACCTTATAAGGTCAGTCTACATCTAAGTGAAGAGGGCGATGAGCCGTTACAGAATGTAGGGAGCTGGCAGACATGGTTAAATGTCATGGAGCGTTATCAAAGTTAAAGTACTTTTTTAATGATTGTCTACAATGAAGCCCAAAAACAAAAACCCCTGCTAACCAGTAACAGTTAGCAGGGGTTTGCTGTTGTACTTATCCAGTTTTTTGATAATTCATAGTTGAGTCAAAAATAAATGCGTGAACAACAAGCGTCTGAGCATTAAGGTTTTAAGAAATGCTCGATTGTGCGCCGTCTTCGTTTTTACTAAGCGTTCCGTTTTCGTTAGACTTAATGCTTTCACTCATGTCATCATTTTCACTAAGCTCGTCGTTATTACTTTCATTCGCCTCAACGTCTGCAATCCACTTTTGCATCAACTCAATCTCTGGTTGCTGAGCAGTGATAACATCTTGTGCCAACTGACGCATTTCTTCATCAGTACCATATTTCAACTGAATTTCTGCCATTTCTACTGCACCAATGTGATGGGGCAGCATACCGCGTACAAATGCCACGTCAGGCACGGGGTCAGCAATGCCCAATACCATTTTGCCGTTCAATATATCCATACTTCTTGCATACTCTTGCTGCATGGCTGCGGTATTGGGTTTGGGTTTGGAGACATCAGGGTGGCTGGCAAGCCATTTGTTTAAAATATCAACTTCAGCTTGCTCAGTGTCAATAATGTTTTGAGCCAGTTGACGCATGGCATCATCATTGCCATATTTCAGCTGAATTTTCGCCATGTCAATCGCGCCATGATGGTGGCCGAGCATTGATTTGGCAAAAGCCGTATCAGGATCGTTATACCCCATGCCAATCATCATCTCATCGTGCATTCTGGTCATGGCTCTTGTGTAATCTCTCAGCACGTCGGTCATTTGCGTGTCATTGATGTCATCTTGATTTTCTATCGACGTTTCATCTTCGTTACTGGTTTCTGTAACCTCAGGGACTGGCGGTGCGGTGATCTCTTCAGAAGCAGCTTCATTGTCTTTCGTTGTCGGCTGGCAGGCACTCAGTATGAGCCCAACAGAAAAGCTGGTAGCCAACAAGACAAAACGACGAGAAGCAATCATGACATATCCCTATTATAAAAATTTCAATGCAAATGGGTGAGATTGATTACACACAATCCATAAGGGTATAAATTCTAGCAGATGAACCTTACTAGTTCGAGACTCTATGTTTAACAGGTCGTAATATATTTACTTAGTATCGCCATTTCGACATAACATCGATATGTTGAGAATATCGAAGGCCATGCGCGACTGGAATAAATTTTCCTTACGTGCTGTTAATACAGAGGCTGCGAAAAATTTATCCCAGTCGTGCGGTCTCATTTTTAAAGTAAATTAACTGTATTAGAGTGATTTATTGATAGATAAATCGTATTGATTGGCATGAGCAGTTAAAAAAGTCGCTAAACATGAGTCATTGAGCAAGATGAATCAATCGATAAGCCCTAACTGCTGACAGCGCTCATTATTGAGATGAATACGCACAAACTCACCAACTGCCAAATCACCCAATTCAAATCCAGCGACCGACCAGCGAATCAAGCGTAAGCAAGGCAGCCCAACATGTGCGGTCATGCGCCTTACTTGACGGTTTTTACCTTCATAAATAGTCAGCATCAGCCAAGAATCTGGCACACTTTTGCGTTCACGTATCGGTGGATTACGCTGCCAAAGTGGCATTGGTAATGTCTCTTCACTGACGTGTTTAACGTCGGCCGGCAAGGTTTTGCCATCTTTAAGAATGACGCCCCGTCTAAGCATATCAAGTTGCTCAGTAGTAGGAATGCCTTCAACTTGTACCAAATAGGTTTTACCTTGTTTACGTCCGGCATTGGCTTTTGGTGGATGAGTAATCGCTTTGTTCACTCGGCCATCATCGGTCAAAATCAATAAGCCTTCTGAAGTAGCATCCAGCCTACCTGCGACCCGTAAAGACTTATCCGTAAAATAGTGAGACAAAGTGGTGTGGTCGTTGTTGCTATCATTACGAAACTGACTTTGTACTCCATAAGGCTTATTGAATAAAATGAGACTAGAAGTCGACATAAAATGGTGTGTCCTAAAGATAAATCATGGGTGAATCAGCGTAGAGTACATCTGACCAAATGGTATTTGATATTAAAAATGAAGCCGAAAAGATCGGCTCTGAATTACTATAGTTTACATATTGGCCTATAAAAATAAGGCATCATCATTATGGCAGTGGTATCTATATGATCCATTCCCGCCTACAAGCGCTACGCTAGAAAACTGATGGTTAAGCCTTCTATTTTAGTACAATATTCAAGACAGTTTGTGCCTTTTTCTATATTGCTTATGCCAGAGTTGATCGATTTGATAAACAGTTAAATTATGAAAAACTCGTGGTGACTATAATGGGCAATACCATATTGCAATGGTTTTACTCATCGATATTTTTAGCGAACGAGCGTTCTCATCACAATACAATTGCCCGCACTGGCAAAAAAGTACCAAATATGCTTGTGATACCTGATATACAACTAAGGAGATTTATCCATGGCCTATGATAAGGTTATCGTACCAAGAGACGGAGAAAAAATTACTGTAAACGCTGATTTGTCGTTAAATGTGCCCAACAATCCTATCATTCCATTTATCGAAGGGGATGGCATTGGGGTTGACATCACACCTGTCATGATAAAAGTAGTGAATGGGGCGGTAGACAAAGCTTATCACGGTAAAAGATCTATCATTTGGATGGAAGTATATTTGGGTGAAAAAGCGGCTAAGGTTTATGATGGTGAATATTTACCAAGTGAGACGCTAGAGGTTTTAAAAGACTATATCATCAGTATCAAAGGTCCATTGACCACCCCAGTTGGCGGTGGCTTTCGTTCATTAAACGTGGCAGTACGTCAGGAGCTTGACTTGTATGTGTGTCAGCGCCCGGTGCGCTGGTTTGAAGGAGTGCCAAGTCCCGTTCGTCAACCCGAACTGACTGATATGGTGATTTTCCGCGAAAACGCAGAAGATATCTATGCAGGTATTGAGTGGGAAGCCGGCAGCGATGAGGCCAAAAAGGTCATTAATTTCTTAGAAAAAGAGATGGGTGTGACCAAAATCCGTTTTTCAGAGGATTGCGGTATTGGCATAAAGCCTGTATCAAAAGAAGGCTCACAGCGTCTCGTACACAAAGCCATTCAGCATGCTATCGATAATGACCTACCAAGTGTGACCTTAGTGCACAAAGGTAATATTATGAAATTCACCGAAGGCGCATTTAAAGAGTGGGGTTATGAGGTAGCGGCAGAGAGCTTTGGTGCAGCGCTGTTGGATGGTGGCCCTTGGATGACCCTAACTAATCCGAAAACGGGTAATGACATCGTTATCAAAGATGTCATCGCTGATGCGTTCTTACAGCAAATCTTGATGCGCCCTGCTGACTACTCTGTGGTGGCAACCTTAAATTTAAACGGCGATTATATTTCTGATGCGCTAGCGGCGCAAGTGGGCGGTATTGGTATCGCGCCAGGTGCCAATAAGGGCAACGCTGTCTCTGTCTACGAAGCGACTCATGGTACAGCGCCTAAATATGCTGGGCAAGATAAAGTCAATCCCGGCTCGTTGATTCTGTCTGCTGAAATGATGCTACGCGATATGGGATGGACGGAAGCGGCTGATCTTATTATTAGTGGTATCCAAGGCGCGATTGCACAAAAGACAGTGACTTATGATTTTGAGCGCTTAATGCCAAAGGCGACCTTACTCAGTACGTCTGAATTTGGTGACGCGGTGATTAAGCATATGGACGCTTAATCCATCAGCGAGCTGAACAAGCGGTTACCAAATGCTAGACAGTCTAAGCAAACCACTAAAAAAGCCATCTTCCCTTAGGTAGATGGCTTTTTTACGACAGGAGTTATGTAGACAGGTTGGTTTAAAAATAGAGTGCACAAAAAAACACCCCTCAGATTTAGAATCTTTGGGGTGCCTTTTATTGATTCTGACTGATGCTTGGATAAAAGCTTTTAAGTACCTATCACTTAACCTAAGCTCAGCACATGATCAAAACGTTCTTATCATGAAGCGCTTACAAAGAAATGCTTACAAAGAAGCCAATGCTTCATTAAATAACGTGCTTGGACGCATGATTTGTTCAGCCAGTTTTTCATCCGCCATGTAGTAGCCTTTGATATCTACAGATTTGTTTTGAGCATTATTCAACTCTTTAACAATCGCTGCTTCATTAGCTTCAAGCTTTTGAGCCAACTCTGAGAATTGTGCTTTTAGCTCAGCATCTTGATCTTGTGCGGCCAGCTCTTCTGCCCAGTACATTGCCAAATAGAAATGACTGCCGCGGTTGTCAAGCTCACCTGTTTTGCGTGATGGTGACTTGTCATTTAACAACAGTTTTTCAGTGGCTCTATCAAGCGTGTCTGCCAAGATTTGCGCTTTTGCATTGTTGTCATTTTTGGCCAAATGCTCCAAAGAGACTGCCAATGCTAAAAACTCGCCCAATGAATCCCAACGTAAGTGGTTTTCCTCGATAAGCTGCTGAACATGCTTTGGTGCAGAACCACCAGCGCCTGTTTCAAACAAACCACCACCCATCATGAGTGGAACGACAGACAGCATTTTGGCACTTGTTCCTAGCTCTAGGATTGGGAATAAGTCAGTAAGGTAATCGCGTAAAATGTTACCGGTCGCAGAAATCGTGTCAAGACCACGAGCAACACGCTCTAAGGTATAACGCATGGCGCGAACCTGAGACATGATTTCGATATGTAGACCTTCGGTATCATACTCTTTTAGGTAGGTTTTTACCTTTTTGATCAGCTCGTTTTCATGTGGACGGTATGGGTCTAACCAAAAAATAACCGGGGTGTTAGATTCGCGTGCACGGCTGACAGCAAGTTTTACCCAATCTTGAATAGGATCGTCTTTGGTCTGACACATACGCCAGATATCGCCCTCTTCAACACGTTGCTCAAGCAATACTTCGTCGGTATCAATATCAACGATACGTGCGATGCCATTATCGCTAGACTCAAACGTCTTATCATGTGAGCCGTACTCTTCTGCTTTTTGAGCCATCAAACCAACGTTCGGTACAGTACCCATGGTGGTTGGATCAAAGTTACCATGCCATTTACAGAAATTGATCATTTCTTGATAAATGCGGGCAAAGGTAGATTCTGGCATGACCGCTTTACAATCATACATTTTGCCATCAGCGCCCCACATTTTACCGCCTGCACGGATCATGGCTGGCATAGATGCGTCGACAATGACGTCACTTGGCGAATGGAAGTTGGTGATGCCTTTGGCTGAATCAACCATCGCAAGACGTGGACGATGCTCTTGGCAAGCATGTAAATCGTTTTCGATTTCTTCACGTTTGCTGGCTGGTAGCTCAGCGATTTTTTCGTACAAGCTGGCCATACCGTTGTTGACGTTGATACCCAACTCTTCAAACAATGCAGCGTGCTTTTTGAAAGCGTCTTTATAGTAGATTCTAACCGCATGACCAAACACGATAGGATGCGATACTTTCATCATGGTGGCTTTTACATGCAATGAAAACAAGATACCCGCTTCGCGGCAGTCTTCCATTTCTTGCTCATAAAAATCAAGCAACGCTTTTTTGCTCATGAACATAAGATCGATAACTTCTTTGTCAAGCAAAGCGATTTTTGGCTTTAATACTTTGGTCTCGCCAGCGTCAGTCACCAACTCCATACGTACAGTGCGTGCCTTGTCTAAGGTTATAGATTGCTCACCGTCATAAAAATCGCCACTGTGCATGTGCGATACGTGCGTGCTTGACCACTGTTTCCACTCACCCATAGAATGCGGATGCTTGCGAGCGTAGTTCTTTACGGCTTTTGGCGCACGGCGGTCTGAGTTGCCTTCACGTAAAACAGGGTTGACTGAACTGCCCAAACTTTTGCCATAACGCTTACGAATCTCTTGTTCTTCTTCCGTTTTAGGATCATCTGGGAAGTCAGGAATGGCATAGCCTTTGCTTTGTAGTTCTTTGATAGCAGCGCGTAGCTGTTGTACAGAGGCACTGATGTTAGGTAGCTTGATGATGTTGGTGTTTGGATCTTGCGTCAGACGACCAAGCTCAGCCAAGTTGTCCGGAACACGTTGATCTTCCGTTAAGTAATCAGGGAATTCAGCCAATACACGTGCGGCAACAGAGATATCACTGGTTTCGACAGAAACGCCTGCCGTTTGTGTGAATGCTTTAACAATAGGTAAAAATGATAAGGTTGCAAGCGCTGGGGCTTCGTCAGTTTTTGTATAAATAATTTTTGACATTTTAGTAGTGTCTTCCTTTAGGCTAGAGTTAAAAATAAAATAAAGCGCAAATATGATGTTGAATATGTTTTAACAAATACTATATTTCAACAAATATTATGCATGGTGAACGACGCGATTAAGTTCATCATATCTGGCTTCTCAAAATTTTTTGAAACTGCTGAACACGTCTCTTTTTAATTTTCACTAAACTTGTGCTTTGAGACTGCATGCTACTACTGGGCCGTTAATCCACTATAAATCATCTTTGCTGTCAATCTCATATAGTGAACTAAGTATACTGTTTTCGCTCATATCCTATGTGTTTGAATTATATTAAGCTAATAACAACCTTATTCTACCAGCCATCCGCTTCAATATCATCTTTTCCATACAACTCCTGCCTTTTTGTCTGAAGAAAAAGGCGGGATGGCTAAGAGGATTTTTTGAAGTCTTTGAGCGATAACGCTTATAAAAGGCAAGGGTAGTTAGCCCAGCACAACGTGATTTTAATGGCGTCCCTTCTATTTTATTGCAGCTTGATTGTCTTTTTATTGACCGCTAAACAAAGTATTATTCAGCATCCACATCATTATAATAAATGATCATAATAAAAAACCACCTATATAGCTGTAGGTGGTTTTTTGTTGAAGCGGTCATCAATTTTGCAAATTGTGACAGCAAATAGGCAAAAATTTGCTAGGCTAGATGACTGATCGATAGAATATCGGCAAACATAGAGTAAGCAAAAGTATGAATTTAAAATACGCATTGATAAGCGATACCAGTTGGCAAGACCAAGCAGATTGGCAGACACCAGACACGCCTTTTATGTCTTTTGCTTTTTGGCAAGCACTCAGCGATACGGGGGCGATAGGTGAGCAGGCTGGCTGGTTGCCCATATTTATTTTGGTTTATCGCGATACAGACAGCTTGGTAGATATGGCAATAGATGAGTCTGTAGAGAGTGACCGTCATGATGTTGATCAAAGTCCTACTACACCGATTGCTGTATTGCCCGTATTCATAAAAGGTCATCACCGTGGCGAGTTTGTGTTTGATCATTCATGGGCGGAGGCCTATGCGCGCTACGGGGTGGATTATTATCCTCGGCTGGTGACAAGCGTGCCTTATACCCCGATTACAGGTCAGCGTTTTTGGTTGGTAAAAGGGGAAACCTTAGATCATGATATTTTTAAGACTGCTATCGCAGGCGTCGATGATATTGCGCAGCAAGTGGGCGCGTCAAGCTGGCATGGCTTGTTTGTCACATCAGAGATGGCGGATGTCGCAACTGCTTCCATGCCGACAGGCCTTGATATAGAGCTTGCTATCGCAGCACAAGAAAACGGTATAGAACCTGTGCCTATCGAGATGCCGATACTAGAGCGGCAAGGGTGTCAGTTTTTGTGGCAAAATAAAGACTTACTCAGAAACAGTCAGCCTTTTGCAGATTTTGATGCGTTTTTGATGACCTTAAAAGCCAAAAAGCGCAAGACTATCCGCGCTGAGCGCCGTAAGGTGTCTGAGCAAGGTATTGTCTGTCAACGTAAATGCGGCGATGAGATTAGCGATGAGGATTGGAAAGCCTTTTATCATTGTTATGTCATGACATATGCCGTGCGCGGTCAACAGCCGTATTTGACCATAGATTTTTTTATGGCATTGGCGCAAAATATGTCTGAGCATTTGATGCTAGCACAAGCGCTAAACGACCACGGCGAAATTATTGCCAGCAGTTTGTTCTTATATGATGATCCTAACAGTGACAGTACTGGTCATAGGCCCACCTTATATGGCCGTTATTGGGGGGCACTTGGTGAGTACGATAGCTTGCACTTTGAGTTGTGCTACTATCAAGGTATTGAGTTTGCCATCGAAAAAAACCTGACGTATTTTGATCCAGGTACTCAAGGCGAGCATAAACTGATTCGTGGTTTTATTCCAACGATGACGCACTCCTTACATCGCATTTATGATGCGCGTTTTGTCCCAGCGATTAGTAATTTTTGTACGCAGGATCGACAGCACATGGCACAGTATCGTCAACAAGCGTTTGAAGCCTTGCCATTTAACGCTGATAATATGCCTGACTTTGATACCAGTCGTTTTTGATGCTCAGAACTATATTTGCCTCTATTCTACTATTTTTTAACTAGCTAACGACTATGCCCAGTAAGCCTTTTTCTTGTTCCAATCTTCTTTCTCCACCTACCGAGCTATTGTCATGGTTAACGGTCGATGGCTCGTTGACTGCCGTGCTAGAAATCAAAGCAGGGCAGCCGCTGCGTGTAGAGCGCACTTTTGAAGGGTATCGGTCAATGTCGTTGATACAAAAACGACAGCTAGGTGTACAAGGCGCGATGCTGGGTCGCCCTATGCTGGCTTGGGTGCGTGAAGTAGAGCTGTATGGCAATGATGAGCAGCCATGGGTAAAAGCGCAAAGTATTTTCCCCATTCCTAGTCTGACAGGTCGGGCACGTCGCCTACAACAACTTAAAGGTACACCTATCGGCTACGTATTATTTAAGCGCAGTCGTACTTTGCCAAACCAACGCTTTATCCAACAGACAAGTGAGGGCTGGCAGCGGCAGACGCGATATGATTGGTATGGTCGAAAATTAATGATTAGCGAAATATTTTTGCCTGCGTTTACATCTAGTGAAACGTAAAAAAATTTTATGGCTATATAAACATAAAAAACTGTAGGGTAAGGGATGTATAGTGAGTAAATCCTTTATTCTATTGGCTATTTATCTGTATTATATCGCCATTTAATTTGCTCATCTTAAGGTGAGCTTTTTTGCGCTCTTCACACAAATTTTCATGTTACACTTACGCTTTCGCGATGATGTCGATGCAAATGTATATCGATTTTATTGACGGATCGGTCAAGTTAATGGCAGGTCAATTGCCTGCGTTTATTCTTATTTTAATCATTGCTGATAGACTTATTCACAATTATGGTCATACCATAAACAGCATGCAAAAACAGAGTGTGCAGAAGTATCAAGCATACTTCGGACGACGTTAACGCAGTAGTTGTCTTATTGTGGGCAGGCTATAAGCTTTTTTTAATGATACTTCCAACGACAGTCACTACTTAGGACATTACTATGTTTAAAGATATTTCTATCAAAGCGTTTGATCCCGTACTTGCTGAAGCGATGGCTGCAGAAAGCGTTCGTCAAGAAAATCATATCGAATTGATTGCCTCTGAAAACTACTGCTCACAAGCAGTGATGGAAGCACAAGGCACTGATCTAACCAACAAATACGCTGAAGGCTATCCTGGTAAGCGTTACTACGGTGGTTGTGAGCATGTCGACGTGATTGAGCAATTGGCCATTGATCGTGCAAAAGAGTTGTTCGGTGCCGAATACGTGAACGTCCAGCCACATTCAGGTAGTCAAGCAAACTCTGCAGTATTCTTAGCATTGCTTGAAGCCAACGATACAGTACTTGGCATGAGCCTAGACGCAGGCGGTCACTTGACGCATGGCGCGCACATCAACTTCTCAGGTCTGAACTACAATGCAGTACAGTACGGATTGGTAGAAGGCACAGGTCTTATCGACTATGATCAAGTAGATGCGCTAGCACGTGAACACAAGCCAAAAATGATCATTGCTGGTTTTTCAGCGTATTCACAAGTGGTTGATTGGCAGCGTTTCCGTGACATCGCTGACGAAGTCGGTGCTTACCTACTAGTAGATATGGCGCACGTTGCTGGTCTGGTCGCTGGTGGCGTATACCCAAGCCCAGTCCCTTTCGCTGATGTCGTGACTACTACAACGCATAAAACCCTACGTGGTCCGCGTTCAGGTCTGATCTTGGCTCGTGATGAAGTGTTGGCTAAGAAGCTAAATTCAGCGGTATTCCCAGGCAACCAAGGTGGCCCATTGATGCATGTTATCGCTGCAAAAGCGGTTTGCTTCAAAGAAGCGCTAGAAGATAACTTCAAAACGTATCAGCAGCAAGTGGTTAAAAACGCGCAAGCTATGGCAAAAGTCATCCAAGATCGTGGCTATGAGATCATTTCTGGTGGTACTGAAAACCATCTGATGCTGATCAGCCTAGTGAAGCAAGAAATGACGGGTAAAGAAGCGGACAAATGGCTTGGCGATGCACACATCACGGTCAATAAAAACGCCGTACCAAACGATCCAAAATCTCCATTTGTGACCTCTGGTATTCGTATTGGTACGCCAGCGATTACCACTCGTGGCTTCAACGAAGCGCAAGCGGGTGATTTGGCAGGCTGGATCTGTGACGTGCTAGATAGCCGTGGTGATGAAGCTGTGGCGACTGAAGTACGCGGTAAGGTAGAAGCAATCTGTAAAGAGTTGCCAGTGTACGAAAAAAACCAGTAAGCGTTAATCGGCTTTAACTCACACTGTATCAAATAAAAAACCGCTTAGCGTTTGCTAGGCGGTTTTTAGTTTATTCATACAAGGATAATTTGATGGGCTTACGTATTCATGCTTTGTACCATGTTGATTTTGAAGAACTTAGCTATATTAAACAGTGGGCAGACAGTCAAAATCATAGCATTACTGTGACTAGATTTTATGAAAATGATCCGATACCAGCTCAAGACAGTTTTGATTGGTTGGTGATTATGGGTGGCCCAATGAGCATTCATGATGACGCAGAGTTTGCGTGGCTTGCTGATGAGAAACACTTCATTCATCAAAGTATTGACGCAGGTAAAACGGTGATCGGTGTTTGCTTAGGGGCACAGTTGATAGCAGACAGTTTGGGAGCAAAAGTTGCGCCATCAGGCATAAAAGAGGTGGGTTGGCTACCCATTCAATTGACCAAACAAGGCTTGAAGCATCCTTTACTAACAGACCTACCAAAAGATGAATTCACTGTATTTCATTGGCATGGTGATGGCTTTGATTGTCCTAAGGGCGCGACGCCAATCGCAACGTCACATGCTTGGGCAAATCAAGGTTTTATTTATCAAACACCCAAGCACGAAGAGTTAGGGACATGGGTGCTTGGCTGGCAATGTCATTTTGAAGTTACCGAAAACAGTATGGTAGATATGGTGGCGCACGGACAGGACTATATACAAGATGCCATAATTGATTATCCTGACTTTGTTCAATCAGGTAATGATATAGTAGCGTTGGGTGATAAGTATATTAAAGATAACAACGCATGGCTTTCAACAATGCTAAACAACTTGGCAAGATGACGCTAATGAGTTGTGAAGAGAGAATTCTTAGTCTAAAAGCATGGGAAGCATGACAGAAAAGTAAGTGACTTAAGATTGAAAAAAAACCGCTTAGCGTTTGCTAGGCGGTTTTTTTGGATATTTTTACATCAATACGATTAAAACCCTAACCCCCAAGCTGACTTAAGCCTAACGCCATAATCAGGCCAACGGCGGCACTAATACCCGCCCAATGATTGTCGCGTTTAAACGCCGTCGGAAAGACTTCGGTCGCCAGTGAGGCAATGACAGCACCCGCTGCAAAGCAATTGATGGCACTTAGTATTATTTTATCGACGTCCGCAAGCAGCATTTTACCTAAGATAGCAGCAAGTGATAATAAGATCGCTGCTCCAATCCAAAGCATTAATATCTTCTTATGACTGTTACCAGCTTTACGCATCTCTTTTGCGCCACCTGCGGCTTCTGGAAGGTTGGACAGCAAAATAGAACCAGCCAAAGCAGCGACTTGCATCACGTTTCCACTAATGAGTGATACGCCTAGCGCTAAGTTTTCAGGCACACCGTCGAGCGTAATAGCAGCCAGTAAGCCTGCGCCACCTTTAGAGTTTAGTTTTTCATCAATCAAGTAATCAACACCCGCAAACACCAAAGCGCCCAGTAAAGTAAAAGCCGCTGTGACCCAGATACCACTATCAGCAAGGGAGGGCTGTACCAGCTCTATCACGACCGATATCATCAGCGCACCGCCAGCGATTGCTAATAAATTGCCTTCTAACCAAGCTGGCAGGTGACCATACAAACCCCAAAGCGCTCCTACGATAAGCGCGCCTGAGACCACGACAATAATTGCAAACATCAACATAATTGGCCCTTATTTTTTAGCTACAATACTGATAACGCTTAATCGTTTTTCTGTCATTATAATTTGAGTAATGACGATAGAACGGGTCATCTCTAATCGGTTTAATTAAAGGTTTGTGCAAAACAAAACCCCAATCATCCATAAGACAATTGGGGCTTATTATGTATCACGAAAGCGGATACAAAGTCAGGTGATTTTACATGAAAGGCAACTTCGTAAATATCTGCAATACCGTGGCGTTAACGATATCAACGAAGAAAGCACCAACCATCGGCACAATCAGAAACGCTTTAGGTGAGGGCAAATAACGGTCAGTAACGGCCTGCATATTGGCAATCGCCGTTGGTGTCGCGCCCATACCAAACCCACAATGTCCTGCTGACAAGACAGCCGCATCATAATCTTTGCCCATGACTTTGAAGGTAATAAAGTAGACATAAATGATCATGATAACTGTTTGTACGAGCAAGATTACCAATACAGGGCCTGCCAAATCAGTCAACTGCCACAGTTTTAAAGACAATAGCGCCATGGCCAAAAACAGACTCAAAGAAGCATTACCGAACACATCAATAGACCGATCAAACATATCAAAATTAAATACAGTCGTTAAGACATTGCGAATAATCACGCCGCCTGCCAGTGCCCAAACGAAGGTAGGCAGCTCAAACCATGTGCCTTCAGCCACAAGTGTCATAACTTCAGCAAAAGCCAACGCGCCTGCAAACAACGCCAATGTCTCAATGGTAGAAGAGGCCGTAATAAAGCGCATACTATCAGGTCTTTCAAAAATCTCTTTATTACTGTGTGCTGAGTCTTCATCGTGCTTGGTACTATAAAGTGATTGCGCGTTCGCAACCTTTTCGATGTCGCTAGGATTTGGATTAGCAGGGGTTGGTTTTAGACCAAGGTTTTGAATCAAACGCTTTGCCACTGGTCCACCGATAATACCACCAGCGACCAGACCATAAGTGGCCACTGCGATACCAAGCGTCGTTGCACCAACCACGCCATATTCTTGTTCTAAAGTAATGCCCCATGCACCAGCCGTACCATGACCACCCGTCAGAGCGATAGAACCTGTTACCAATCCAAGTAACGGATCAAGACCCAGTACGCTTGCCATAGCGACACCAACGATGTCTTGCAATACAATGAAGACCGACACCACAATCGTAAAGATCAATAACGGTGTTCCACCTGCTTTTAATCGACTGAAATCAGCACTCAAACCGATAGAAGCAAAGAACATCAGCATCGTCGCTGTCTGTAAGCCTTGATGAAAGTTAAAACTGTATCCCCAAACGATATTGAGAACATAAACCACAATGGCTGCAACCAAACCACCAGCGACCGGTTCTGGAATGTTGAAGTCTTCTAGGAACTTAATTCTTCTTACTAAAACGCGCCCAAGTAGTAGCACTAAGGTGGCCAGTATCAGCGTGTAATAGCCGTTTAAGGTAATTTCCATATGTTAATCCTTTCTATACAAATGAATTAACCCGCATTCGGGATAAATATGGCTTTATCTCGAATTCAGGTTGATATGATGATTCGCAGTTAAGCCGTTTTTGTCAGATTAAACGTTGTCCGCGGCTGGCATAATAACCCACAATTGCGGCTTACCAAAATCTCTGTAAGCATCTTCAATGATGCGCTTAAAAGTATTAAAATCTTCAGTATTGATTGTTTCTACCGTTGCTAGATTCAGCATTAGGTAAGACACAGAGCTGTCTGTTAGGCAGTCCCATGCGCTATCCCAATTGGGCGAAAAGTAGCAAGGAAAATCACAAGCATGAGCCAAATTTGTTAATAAAGTGGTTTTATCTAATGTCTTGTTTACAGGTATGTTAACAGCCTGTGCCAAAATGCTAGCACTTAGTGCTGTACCTTTTTGGTTAATGTGGTTTTGATCAAGAAAATTTTGACTAATATAATAAATGGCTTGGCTCATTTC
The DNA here is from genome assembly GCF_001606025.1 of Psychrobacter alimentarius. Classification (NCBI taxonomy): domain Bacteria; kingdom Pseudomonadati; phylum Pseudomonadota; class Gammaproteobacteria; order Moraxellales; family Moraxellaceae; genus Psychrobacter; species Psychrobacter alimentarius. The sequence continues at coordinate 442,182 of NZ_CP014945.1, forward strand.
ATTTCACCTGTAATCTGCGGAAACTCTCGTAATGATCAACGGTTAAATAGTAGACAGTTGGAGGATAGCCACCAGTGACGATACGCCGCGCACCGCGATGCGACAAGCCAGGGGTAGGGACTGTGTATTCCCGATAATAGCCTTGCGACTGTGCGGGCAGTTTGCCTTCACGATTATAAAAGGTCGTGCCGTCTTTTTGCGGATACGGAAATGGGCCGCCTTGCTGAATCAGCGTAAGGGTTTTGTCTACTTGCGCATCACCTGTGACATTGAGAGTAGACGCTTGGGCCGAGGTTTCGGAGAATGAGTGTGATACCGTAGGCTTGGCACTATCAATAAAGAGAGATGATGTTAAGTCCCCAAAGACATACACGGCAACCGCGATAACCGCCATGATAATAAATAAAGTAGATACAACGCTCTTTTTGGGTTGCTCATGGCGGCGAGTGCTTAGATCGTCTTGAAAGTAATGCTTGCCTTGAAAGTACTGATTTCGGGCAGTAGGGCTGAATGCATGCTGAGGAGGAGCAACGTCCATATCCTCTAATATACTCAGGGAAGAGGAAGTGACTTCTGTGGCCCTTAACTGGTTCTTAGCATTGCGCTCACTATTGAAGTATACCTGTTGACCAATAGAGATAGGGTGCGATAAGCGCACTTTACTCACGTGAAAAAACACGTCTTCATTTTGATTGTCTACCTCGATAAATCCGTAGCCTTTTTCTTGATACCAGCGCTTAATTTTGCCACTCTGCATGGGCCCCGTTTCCTATAAAATCATCTATGACGATGCAAAAAATAATAATAGCACTGTCAAATATATCGAGCGCTAATAAAAAAACGCCAGCGATTGGGCTGACGTTTTTTTATCGATTATACTGTAAATTAAACGCTATATGGTAGGTTACTAGCCAAATGACAGCGGCAATAGATTAAGCCCGCGTCTCACCATGACCGTAAACAATCCATTTTTGTGATGTGAGCCCCTCAAGACCAACAGGGCCACGAGCATGGATTTTGTCAGTTGAAATGCCAATCTCTGCACCCAATCCGTACTCAAAACCATCCGCGAAACGGCTAGAAGCATTGATCATCACGCTTGCAGAGTCCACTTCACGAATGAAGCGCTGAGACTTGGTATAGTTGTCAGTAATAATGACATCCGTATGATGACTGCCATGAGTATTAATGTGCTCAATGGCCTCATCAATACCTGATACGACTTTGACAGCCAAGATAGGCGCTAAGTATTCCGTGTCCCAATCTTCGGCAGTCGCTGCCGATAAATGACCTTTTAGGGCGGCATTGTCATTTAAAATGGCTTGGGATTTGTCGTCAAGGCGCAGTTGCATGACATCATCAGCCGCAATAATCGCTTCAGCAATTTTTGGCAATAGGTCATCGGCAACTGACTCATCAACCAACAGCGTCTCCATGGTATTACAAGTACCATAGCGGTGCGTTTTTGCATTGACGCTAACCTTGATAGCGATTTGGGCATCTGCATCACTATCGATAAAGGTATGGCAGTTACCATCTAAATGCTTAATGACAGGCACACGCGCGTCACGGCTGATACGTTCAATCAGACCTTTACCACCACGTGGTACGATAACGTCGACATAATCAGTCATGGTAATCAACTCACCAACCGCCGCGCGGTCGGTCGTTTGCAAGACTTGCACAATGTGCTCAGACAGACCGACTTTTTGTAGGCCTTCCAAGATACACTTGGCAATCGCTTGGTTTGATTCAAACGCTTCTGAACCGCCTCGTAAAATAATGGCGTTGCCCGATTTTAGTGCCAGTGATGCTGCCTCTAACGTCACATTAGGACGCGACTCATAGATCATACCAACCACGCCAAGTGGCACGCGCATTTTTCCCAAATGAATTCCTGATGGCTGATAAGTCATGTCAGTAACTTCACCAATAGGGTCTGGTAACGCCGCCACATCCTTTAAACCTTGGAGCATTCCATCAAAACGCGCGTCGTTTAGTTCAAGACGATCAAGTAACGCGGCATCTAAATCGTTACTTTGACCCTTATCCATATCAATTTTATTGGCAGATAAGATATCTTGTTTCGCCTCTTTTAACACATCGTGAATCGCCATTAGTGCTGAGTTTTTGTCACCCGTATTGGCAGCAGCGAGCGCATGTGAAGCAGCTCGGGCCTGTTTGCCAACAGATTGCATATAAGTGGTCACGTCTGTGGTATTCGCTTGGCTCATAAATTATTTTCCTTATATAGTGATTGGTATTTTGAATATAAAAAAGTGCCCAAAGGCAAAAATGTAACAAAAAGAAGATTCGGATGCCTATAAGACATTATGCTATTTAACATAGAGGAGATTGGCACGATAGTAAAGATGGTTTTGTGAACAACCGCCTCTCATAGGAGGTAATTATTCTCCTTTTTACACTTATCTTATCCGTTTTGTCTTTGACTTCCCTATGATGTCACAATATAGGCAATATCCGTTGCATCGTTACGAGCCTTAACAGAACTGAGGTGTAACTACTAAGGTAGCCTTGAATAATCATGAGTATAGTTAGGAACTAATACAACGAGAGAAAGCTATTAATCGCTACTCGTAAAGTAATTAACAATGAAATATCAGTGATAAGTATCAATGATTACGAATGGAGAATAAAAATGGTTATTAAAAATAGCAGTAGCAAAAAAAGCTGGTTAACGGTTGGACTGGTCGCAGCAGCCTTAACCTTAGGCGCTTGTGGTAAAAAAGACGAGGCGCCAATGGAAACAGACTCATCTGTTGATGCTCAAACCACAGTAGAAGATGAAGCCACTGGCGTTGCGACAGCAAGTGATGATGTGGCTGTCGCTAGTGCCAATGAGACCAGCACAGATGATGTGGCGGTGGCAAGCGCCAACGATGAAGTCACTGTAGGTGCTGATGACAAAGAAATGCTCGATGGCACTGAAGATTCAGAGCATGTTTCGACCTACTAAGCCATCGCTCAGATAACGTCACGTCTAGTAGATTTAAATGATAAAATGAAGCTCAAAGCTGTCAATACAGTTTAGGCTTTTTTTGTTTTGGTTGCTTAAGGAGGCGTATGTGTTTCGTTGACTGACCGAGCTTACACAAGATTTGCCTTTTTACCGCTGAATAAGAGACAATATGACATTTTACTTTTTATCTTGTCAGTCATAGCGGTATTGCCATAATGCTATGGTTGACAGTTATACTATATAAGACAAATCTGTATACGACATATCTGTCTCTTTTTTATTGACGTTTTCATTCATATTTATTGGAAGTCTGTTAAACCATGCTTGATACTGCAAAAAATCCGACTCGGCCTATCGCCTTAGATTTACAAGACGTCCATAAAAGCTACGGCTCACTCGCAGTGCTGAAAGGGGTGTCACTCACTGCATACGATGGTGATGTTATCTCTATTTTGGGCTCATCTGGCTCAGGCAAATCCACTTTGCTGCGCTGCATCAATTTGCTCGAAAAGCCGAATCAAGGTCGTATTATTATCGGTAATGACGAGCTGATTTTGAAACCTGCCAAATCAGGCGAATTGCAAGCAGCAGACATAAAACAGTTAGAGAGCTTGCGTGCTCGGGTCGGGTTTGTCTTTCAGAACTTTAACTTATGGCCGCATAAAACGATTTTGCAAAATATCATTGAAGGGCCAACGCAAGTCCTAAAAATCAAAAAAGCCCAAGCCATTAGTGACGCAGAAAAACTGCTCGATAAAGTGGGTCTATTGGATAAAAAAGACGCTTATCCAGCGAACCTATCTGGTGGTCAACGCCAGCGTGTGGCCATCGCTCGAGCGCTCGCCATGCAGCCCCAAGTGCTCTTGTTTGATGAGCCGACCTCGGCGCTAGACCCTGAGCTGGTCAACGAAGTGCTGGCTGTCATGCGAGAGTTGGCAGAAGAAGGCCGTACCATGCTCATCGTCACTCATGAGATGCGTTTTGCTCGAGAAGTATCCAGCAAAGTCGTTTTCTTACATCAAGGCGTGATTGAAGAGATTGGCACGCCTGAGCAAGTGTTTGATAATCCTACCTCTGAGCGTGTCAAAGACTTTATGGCGTCGCATCGTCAGAACTAGTCTTATACTCAAAGAACCAGTATTCAAAAACACCAGTATTCAAAAACATAGGATGATAAAGATTTTATCATCCTAACGTCTTATAGAACCCGTCAATAAATACTTCATAAGTCGTACTCACTGTTTATTACACTTTAATGACAGTTGGTATGCAAAATGTTTGTTTTTGATATTTGAGTCAGGTATTATCAGAAAGCTTACCGACAGCCAGTCATAGTAGGCTTCGGTATATTCTACGCTCTATATTGCTTGTCTGGCAGGGACGTCAGAAAACAAAATATCAGAACCTCGTATTAAAACCCATCAGAATTTAAGGAATATATGATGTCGAATTCTCGCCTATTGTGGTCATCGATGACTATTACCGCCGCGTTGATGCTGAGTGCTTGTAGTCAACCCGCTAATGATGCTACGGATGCCAGCGCTGATCCAGCGGCAGCAGACACGTCTGGCAAGACCATTCGTATTGCTACCGAGGGCGCTTACCCTCCTTTTAACTATACCAATGCTGATGGCAGCTTGGCAGGTTATGATATAGACGTCGCCAACGCTTTGTGTGATCAGATGCAAGCCAAGTGTGAAATCGTTGCTCAAGATTGGGATGGTATTATTCCTGGTCTGCTGGCACAAAAATATGACGCGGTTGTGGCTGGCATGTCGATTACGCCTGAACGCCAAGAAAAGGTGGATTTTACCGAACCTTACTTCGCCAACACTATGGTTTGGTTGACCAGTACCGACGGCAAATTTGATCCTATGGCGATTAGTAATTTGACGCTTGGCGGTCAACGCTCAACCACGCCTGGTGCGTATCTGCAAGACAACTATGAAGGCAAAAACGGTAATACCGTGCAGTTGTATGACAATTATGACAATGCTTATCTAGATCTGAAGTCTGGTCGTAGTGATGCCGTATTGGCAGAAAAAGTATCTGCAAAATCATGGTTGGCAGACAACCCTGAAGGCTTCGGTATTGTTGGCGATGAAATCGACAACGACGATAATATTGCCATTGCTGTTCGTAAAGGTGATGCCCTCAGAGACGACTTTAATAAAGCGCTCAGTGAAATCCGTAGTAATGGTGAACTGGCACGTCTTGAGCAAGCAAACTTTGGTCAATAACTCTCTATTGGTCCATAATCTTCTGATTGAAAAATGAAGGAATAGCAAACATGACAATCTCTATGACATCGTCTCTAAAACATAAGTCTCTAAAGAGCAAGGCGTTTTGGCTGGCACCACTCAGTGCTGCGATATTAATGCTGGCAGGCTGTAACAACAGCTCAGCTCCAGAAGAGGGTGCTGCTGCTGATACGCAAGCTGATGCGCCGTTGAATATAAAAATAGCCACCGAATCAAGCTATAAACCATTTAGCTATACAGATGCTGATGGCAAATTGATTGGCTACGAAATCGAGCTGGTTGACGCTCTGTGTGCGCAGATGCAGGCAAAGTGTGATGTTATTTCTCAAGATTGGGATGGCTTGATTCCAGGACTAAACGCACAGAAATTTGATGCTGTTATCGCTGGTATGACCATCACTCCTGAACGTCAAGAAGTCGTAGAATTCAGCGACCCGTATTTTCATACCGGCATTATTTTGATCGGTAAAAAAGGTGATGACGTCAGTGTGGCAGATTTAAAAGGTCAGCCTATCGCTTCACAGCGTTCAACTGTTGCTTCACAATACTTGCAAGATGAGCATGCTGATGCTGATATCAAGCTTTATGATACCCAAGATAATGCGTATCTGGATCTGACATCAGGTCGTGTACGTGCCATGATGTCTGATAAAGTCACAGGTATGGACTGGTTGAAAACTGATGCTGGTAAAGATTATGAAATAAAAGGCCAAGAAATCATTACTGACCAAGATGCGATGGGCATTGCGTTCCGTAAAGGTGATCCACTGATTGCTAAGTTCAACAAAGCTTTGGCTGAGCTAAAAGAAAAAGGGACTTACGATCAAATCACAGGTAGCTATTTTGGCACCAGCTCAACTGCCGCTGCACAAAAGGCAGCCGCAACGGCAGGCGTAGAAAAAGCAGTAGTGGTTGAAGGGGACGACACCAATGTTGATGCTAATGCTGTTATCGCTAATGAAGAGCAAGCAGAAGCAGCGACCAATTAATATCGCAGCCTTTAAACAAAGTGTCTTTTATCGAAGTATCTTTTTATCAAAGCAACTTTAAATGATGAGCAGATCTGGCAATGCGTACATCGCATTGCCATTTTATAATGTGAAGCGTTATTTTTATTGGTAAATATCAAGGATGATCATGAGCGTTCATTTTGACCACTATTCTATGACCAAAAAATCTGTAACCAAAAAAGCAGCCGTTGCTACAGGTATAAAGGCACGACATTTACCTTTGTCGTTAGCCACAATGATGTTGGTATTCGCTTTGATAGGTTGCGGTAATGGTCGAAATGATACGACTGATACAGCGACTCAGGATAAAGCAGCATCAGGCGACGTATTGCGTATCGCTACCGAAGGCGCGTATGCACCTTTTAACTATACCAATTCTGATGGCACGCTTGGCGGTTTTGATGTCGATATTGCCAATGCGTTATGTGCTGATATGAACATGACTTGTGATATCACGTCACAAGATTGGGACGGTATCATTCCTGGTCTAAAAGCGGGTAAGTACGATGCGATTGTGGCTGCCATGTCAGTGACACCTGAGCGCGCGCAACAAGTGAGTTTTACAGAACCGTATTTTAGTAACACACTGGTTTTTTTGGCCAAAAAAGACAGTAGTTTTGATCCTAGCAAGAGTGAAGACATCAATTCGCACTCTATTGCTGCTCAGCGCTCAACCATCTCTTCACAATGGCTTGAAAAGGCGTACCCAAAAGCGGAAATGAAGCTTTATGATACCCTAAGTAATGCGTTTTTGGATTTGGGCTCAAATCGGGTCGATGCGATGGTTTCTGATAAGTTGCCAGCGTTAGAGTGGCTGGGCACCAAATCAGGCAGTGCTTATGCGCTCAAAGGTGAAGAGATCGATATCAATGATAATTTTGCCATTGCTGTACGTCCAAACGATGCATTACAAGCGAAGCTCAATCAGGCATTGGCCAATATCAAGGCTGATGGCACCTATGATAAAATCCATCAAAAGTATTTTGCGATTCCAAAAACAAGTGCAGCAGAAAATACAGCGACAGAAAAACCTGCTGAATAGGTAATAGCCGTCTTGTACCAAGACAATGAGTACGCTGCTACCTATATCTGTTTTAAAAAAGATATTGTCTCAAAGGCAGTATCTTTTTTTATGGGTCATCAAAACGCTTCGATTCTGCCGTAATGACGGCTTGATTTTTGTGAATATGACGGATTCAACTCACTTTTAGGTGCATAAGTACCTATTTAGACATAGCTTTTACGCGTGAGTATTAACATAGCGCGTAGTGATTATGATAAAATCAGCGCTCATTTCTACCGTGTCAATTTTCGCAGCAGTCATCGTATTGATTTGACGTCAATTTATGACGCATAAGACCACCATGTGATGGGTTTTAAAATACGACTGTCAGCAGCGCTCAGCCATTGATGCTGATTCTTTTAACTCATATTTTGCAAATTGCTAATATAAAGAGACTGAGTGGATAATTGTGTTTGATTTACAAGGATTTGGCGCGCTATTACTAAGCGGCGCTACCGTCACCATCAAACTTGCCGTGACCAGTTTGGTCATTGGTATGGTTTTGGGACTACTCGGTGCCACAGCTAAGCTGTCAAATATTTGGCTGCTGCGTAAGATTGCGACTGTCTATACGGCGACAATGCGCGGTATTCCAGAGCTGTTATTGGTACTGTTTATCTATTATGGCGGCTCTATACTGCTGATGACACTGCTTAAAAAATTCGGCTATAACGAATATATCGAGATCAGTGCATTCTGGGGCGGCGTCATGGCGTTGTCTATTGCTTTTGGTGCTTATGCGACCGAAATTTTTCGTATGTCAATTCAAGAGATTCCGATAGGGCAGAGTGAGGCGGCGCAAGCGATTGGTATGCGTCCTTTGCAAACGTTTTATCGTATTACTTTACCGCAAGTGTGGCAGATTGCCTTACCGGGTTTGGGTAACTTGTTTTTGGTATTGTTAAAAGATACGGCATTGGTATCGGTCGTGGGTCTAAAAGACATTATGTATCAGTCATCGCGTGCCGCTCAGTCAACGCAGCAGCCATTTACGTTTTATATGGCAGCCGCGATTATTTATTTGGGTTTGACCATGTTGATTACCGGTTTTATGATGTGGCTTGAGTGGCGCGCCAATCCAGCGGCACGCTATGCCAAAAAAATAAGCCGTCAATCAACTCACAGTCAATCGACCATAGGATAGAGGAGAAATACTATGGATTGGAATTGGCAGGTCATTTTCGATAATATTCCTGAGCTGTTGAATGGCGCGGTTTTGACCGTACAGCTGGTCGTGCTTTCAGGCGTGATTGGACTGTTTTTCGGTTTGGTTTTGGCACAGCTGCGTCTGTCAAAAAACTGGTTGGTACAGATACTACCGTTTTCTTACATCTTCTTTTTCCGTGGCACACCGCTACTGGTACAGATATTTTTAATTTACTATGGTTTGGGTCAGTTTGAAGCCGTACGTAATTCGTTCTTATGGGAGCCTGTGCTGAGCCAAGCGTATTGGTGTGCCATTATTGCGTTCACCATGAATACCAGTGCGTACTTAGCCGAAATCATTCGCGGTGCAATTCAGACGATTCCTGTTGGTGAGCTAGAAGCTGCTGATGCTATTGGTATGTCAAAATGGCAGAAGCTTACGCGCATCACGTTACCTCGCGCCTTTGGTATCGTGATTCCTGCCTATAGTAACGAAGTGGTTTTTATGCTTAAGGGCAGCGCGCTGGCATCTACCATTGCATTGATGGATATTACAGGGGTTGCTCGTACTATTAGTGCGCGTACTTATACCTTGATGGAGTTGTTCTTTGCGGCTGGCGTGATTTATCTTCTATTGTCGTGGGTCATATTATTTAGTTTTAGATTGTTTGAAAAAAGAATGAATCGCCATGCAAGCTATGTACCGCCAGATGTAATTACCAATACCATACCTTAGTGGTTTGGCTCAAAATAGTATTAAAAAACACACGAAATAGCGGGTTAATATTCATATATTAACCCGCTATTTTTTCGTTGGATGGCCACTTATTTTGTTTTTAGGACTATCTTTAAAATGAAGACAAGCTCTAGAAAAATAGTGACAGATAGTGCAGTATGTATGACCCACTTATCTATAATCTGCTGTGAGCGCCTAATATGAGTCAATCACCACATATGTCTTTAGTCGATGCCATTACTGATAACGTCAATGCTGATACGAGCACTACCAATGTCAATGACAACGTACGTGCCTCTATTGGCAAAGTAGTCTGCGTTGGTCGCAACTATGCCGAGCATGCTCGCGAACTTGGTAATGAAGTCCCAAAATCGCCTATATTTTTTATGAAACCTGCCTCTTCAGTCGTCAGTGTACGTCATGATATTGTTCGCCCCAATCCTGAGATATATGGTGACACGCATTATGAAGCGGAGCTTTGTATTCAACTGTCAGCGGATTTGTCTGCTGCAACTGCTGAGCAAGCAAAGCAAGCGATTGGTGGAGTGACGTTAGGGCTTGATTTAACCTTACGTGACCTGCAAAGTAAGCTAAAAGAAAAAGGTCATCCGTGGGAGCGTGCTAAGTGTTTTGATGGGGCGTGCGTGCTTGCTGATTGGCTCAAGCCAGAATCTTTTGGTGATTTTAGTCAAGTAAATTACCAACTCACTATCAATGACAAGCTGGCGCAAGATGGCGATAGTGCGATGATGCTGTTTTCAGTTTATGAGCTACTGGCAGAGATTAGCCACGCTTTTAGCTTGCAGGCAGGGGATGTGATTATGACTGGAACGCCAAGCGGCGTTGGTATTTTACAAGCGAATGATAAATTAAAATTAACGCTTGGGGCGCACGAATGGCAGGTAAATGTTCGCTAAGTTGGTTGTATCAGAACTGCGTTATCTTTTTGGTATAAATACATCCTATAGTCAGTTCGACATACAATCGATACGTTGAGGTTACGTGCGACTGGTATGAATTTTTCGTAGCCTCTGTGTTAGCACCAAGCAAGGAAAATTTATACCAGTTGCACTGTTTCGATTTTAAAGTCAATCGACTATATAAAAGTCCCAAGTGATTACTTGAGGATTTTTTTATGTCAAAATTTTAGCCATCTAGCATATTTCGATAGAATCATCATAAAATTTCAACGTACTGTCACAAACCAGCAGTAAACTTGGACGTAATTCGTACTTTAGCGGTCAAAAATTTTAGCCGCATTTATCTTTTTACGCCAATCCAGCCAACTGCAAGGTGACTGATAATGACATTGTTAAATAAAGAGCTAGAACTCGCGCACGAAATCGTTGAAGATTCAAATCCTACCAATAACACTGATTTTCAGACCATTATCAATCGTCGTCTGAATCGCCGTAGTATTTTAAAAGGCGGTACAGGATTGACTGCAGCCGCATTTTTTGGGGCGCTACCTTTGGTGGGTTGTAGCGATGATGACGATAACAGCCGTCCTATTGTAGAAAATGGCAATGATGCAGCCATTCCTGCTCAAGGTGACTTAAAACGCCCTGAAACGTTAAAGTTCAAAGCAGTAGCTCACTCAACTGCCGAGACAATGACGGTAGCAGACGGTTATAAAGCAGAAATCATATTGCCACTTGGCACACCACTGATGCCTGGGATTGAGGATTGGAAAGACAATCGTGAGCAATCAGCTGAGTCCTTTGAATGGCGCATGGGCGACAATCATGATGGTATGTGGTTTTTTGGCAAAAAAGGCAACGCATATGATGCCAAGGCCGCAGAAAGTGGTCTGCTGGTAATGAATCATGAATATGTGAACAGTGAAGAGTTGAGCCCATTTGGTTATTACGTCACTCAAGATAAAGATGCCGCGCCTTTATTTCAAAGCCGTCGTCTTGCCAGTGATATCCGCCGAGAGGTCAACTGTCACGGAGTAGCAGTGGTTGAGATGATTCGCCGTGCAGACGGCAAAGGCTATGAGATGGTACCAACGTCAAAATACAATCGCCGTATTACCAGCAGTACGACTTCGCAGTTGGCTGGCCCCGTGGCTGGATCTGATTTGGTAAAGACCAAGTTCGATCCAACAGGGTATCAAACTCGCGGTATCAACAATAATTGCGGCGCAGGGTTGTCACCTTGGGGCACATACCTCACCACAGAAGAAAACTTCTTAGGTGTGTTCGCACGTGGGCAAGATGCCAGTCAATTAAGCGCTGGACACAACTATGGTCGTGAGCGTTATGGGGCATCAGAAAACTCTCCAGGCTCTAGATATTTATGGCATACCCCTGACGCAAAAGACGCCATCATACCAGATGAGTTTTCACGCTGGGATATGACGGCAGTTGGTACAAATGCCACTGAAGATCACCGTAATGGCTTTAATACTTTTGGCTATATCACAGAGATTGATCCTTTTGACCCAAAATCTATGCCACAAAAGCGCACAGCGATGGGACGTTTTGCTCATGAAAACTGTGCCTATGCGCCCGTGGAACAAGGCAAGCCCGTCGTTTTTTATATGGGTGATGATGCCCGAGGCGAATATATCTATAAGTTTGTCTCAAAAGCTGTGTGGTCGAACAATGACATTGGTGGCGGCTTAAAAGCAGGCGATAAATATCTGAATGACGGCACACTATATGTGGCTATTTTCAATGAAGATGGTAGTGGTGAATGGAAAGCCTTGATTCATGGTCAAAATGGCTTAGATACGTCTAATAGTGAGCTGCCTTTTAGTGGACAAGATGAGGTATTGATTTTTGCCCGCGCAGCAGCTGATGTGGTTGGTGCCACTAAGATGGATCGACCTGAATGGGTGTCAGTCAGTCCGATGACAGGCGAGGTATATGTGACCTTGACCAATAACACCAATCGCGGCGTCAAAGATGACCAACCACTTTCTGCTTCTAATCCACGCAGCTATAACGTTGATGGTAAACTCAGGGGTAATGAAAATGGTCACATCATTCGCTGGGCAGAAGCAGGCGGCGATCATACAGCGATGAGTTTTGAGTGGGATATTTATCTGTTTGCCACACCTTATGATCTGGCTGCAGAAAATTTGTCACAGTTAAATGATAGCAATGATTTGTCATCTCCCGATGGTTTGTACTTCGATCCACGCGGTGTGTTGTGGATTCAGACAGATGATGGCGCTTACACCGATACCACCAGCTGTATGTTGCTGGCAGCGTTGCCTGGTAAAGTCAGTGATGGAACCGCCATAACGACGTCGGCAGGACAACAAACACGAGTTGGAATGCCTGCTAGTAATGATAATATCAAACGTTTCTTTGTCGGTCCCGAAGGCTGCGAAGTGACAGGTATTACCATGACGCCAGACTTCAAAACCCTCTTTATCAATATCCAGCATCCAGGTAATAGTTGGGGAGCCATCACAGGTGGTACGATTCCGCGCTCAGCCACGGTAATGATTACTCGTGATGATGGAGATGTTATCTTGGCAGAGTCCTTTGATACAGCAGAAAATGTGGCTTAAATATCTAAGCGATTAAAAATCTAAGCGCTTATAAATAAGTGGCGAACGAAAAGAGTAGTCTTTGCTCAAACCACCAAAAATCCCAAGTTAAGGCCTGGGATTTTTTGTTTTTTGTGATTATCCCTTTGATAATAAACCACTTACCGATCAAATCATTCGCTTTTATTTCATGCGTTTAAAGGATAGTATAGGCAACTATTCTCTTTATTGAATGTGCCAACGTCATGAATGCTACGAGCAGTCCAGATTTATTCTATGATAACCGTACTAATCGAAATAGTAGTAACAGCGATGCCAACCTCGATATCGATGCGTATACGGATGCAAGTCAGGCGTTTGAAACCCATTCAAATCCAGATACCAGCGTGCCTTTACACAGCGATTTGTACGAGCAAATCGACCAGTTAGAAGCCATTGATGTCGATGAGCTGCTTAAGTTACTGGCAGATGAAGGTGATGAGACAACCACCCAATATGTTACGTTGGCTGATTTTTTTGAAGGCTTAGCACAGCTTGCGACGATGGGTGTGGTTGAGATTACTGATATTGTGGAAGCCATCCACCGTGAAGTCATTTTACGCCCTTTGGGCCTTTTTAATGAAAAATATCTCAATAGCTGGCAGCGCGGTATCACTGGACGTATATACGGTACGATACGCCATATTGTACTATTGGTGGGCAATAATCTGGCCTCAGTGCTGCGCTTATACAAAAATAACGTACGCCAAAAAACGGCACAGCCACTGCCTGATGCCTTAAAAAAATTGGTACATGTGCTCAATGGTGTCATGGGCGACCATCTTGTGACGCATAAAAATGTCCTTGCTGTACCTATGAAGCTATACGATAGAGAGGGTAAGCTGCAAAGCAATACTCTATCAGGTCGTGTCACTATTTTATGTCATGGCTTGTGTATGAGTCATTTGAGCTGGCAATCACAAGACGACCATATTGGCTTGGGTGATGCCATCGCTAAGAGTCAACCAGAAACGACGGTCTTATACCTTGATTATAATACAGGGCGGCGTATCTCGCGTAGCGGTCGTCAGTTTTCGCAATTATTACAAAACTTGGTCGATGACAATCCCAATATCAGTCAGATAGATTTGGTTGGTCATAGCATGGGCGGTTTGGTTTCGCGCAGTGCGCTGTTTTATGCCGAGCAAGAGCATTTAGATTGGATCATGCGCGTCGGTAATCTGATCACGCTAGGCTCACCGCATCATGGTGCTGTGCTTGAACGTATTGGCAATCATGTGCAAGACATCATTGCCAAGCTGCCGTTTGCAGGGTCACTTGCCAAGCTTGGAGATATGCGTAGTGCGGGCATTATTGATCTGCGTCATGGCAGTATTCGAGATGCTGACTGGAATGCACTAGAAGGTCGTAGCGTACTGCCACAAGATTTTCGCCATCCTGCACGCTTGCCAAGTGGTATCAAAACCTATTTTGCTGCCAGTGCTTTGATTGAAACGCATTATGATTCTAAGATGACGAGCTTATTGGGTGATGGTTTGGTCTCAGTGGCATCAGCGCTTGGGGAAGATGATGTCGAGCATGCGTTGTTTGTGCCAGATGGACACAAAGCGGTATTTTATGGCGTGAGTCACATGAACTTAATTAACAGTAGACGGGTTCGTGAGCAAGTAGTGGAGTGGCTCTTGGACAATGGTCACAGTGATTATGCGGACAGACCGCGAATATACTCTTATCCAAAAAGTTTGGCGCTCGCGTTGTAAAAGACGAATCTTATTATATCTAAGAAACTTATAATGAAAAAAATATCACTGTGTTTGGTAAGTTTGTTCTTACTGACTAGCTGTGCAAAGCCAAATGTACACGACCCTAGTGCTCAAATTAAAGTAGATGTAGAGGGCGACAACTACGTTATTCCGTTAAATCATATTGTCAAGCCAGATACGGGTAGTTACGCAAGTTTTGAGACAGATACAGGACTTGGTTATTTCTTTTGGCCGAGTGGTCGGGGCCTTAATAATAATGATAAAGATCCAAACGTTTTGAAATATGACGACGACATTATAAAATTTAACTGGACAGCGATAGATTCAGGGATTATAGGCAATGATATGTCTATGAGAGTTCAAACTGTAAAAGAGTCGAATCGTAGAGACAGTACTCAGGATAAATTCAATCTAGAAGCCTATGTAGGCAGTAGTTATGATTCTAGTCTGTCTTATATAGGATATGTTTATCCAAATTCACCCACTACTTTTCAATGTTGGATAGCGGAAAACGAAGACCAGAACAGTCTCTGCCAAATGGAATATCTGCACCCTGTTTACAATAATAATGTCCTGATTCATTTTGACGCAAAGAACCTCTCAGACTGGCAAGCAATCAATGCAATGGCGATTGATTATATGAAAAAATGGCATCAAGACTGAAGATGGTTTGACGTCAAAGCAGTAATACACCTTTTAAAATTGCAAAAGCAAAAACCCTCAAGCATTACACTTGAGGGTTCTTTTACAAAGACTGATGTATAGTGATGAAAAACTACTCAGCAAATATCGCTGCCACATCGTCTTTATCAAACTTATAGACTTCACCGCAGAATCCGCAGTCCATCTCAAACGTACCGCCTTGCTCTTCAACGATCTCAAGCGCTTCCGCTTCGCCGATTTGCTCAATTGCCATTTCGCATTTTTCGCGTGAGCAAGTACAACCAAAGGATAACGGTACAGGGTCCGGAGCGACAACGCTTTCCTCGTGGTACAAGCGATACAAAATTTCGTTGGCATCAAGCGTGGTCAGCTCTTCTGCTTTCAGCGTTCGTGTCAACACACTCAGACGTATCCACAAATCATCATCGATACCAGCATCTTCGTTTTGCTCAACTTCATACGTTTCTTCTGCCGTACGAGGTAACATCTGTACCAATATGCCGCCCGCTTGTAAGCCGTCAGAAGCTAAGTTAATCAGCGTTGGAATCTGCGCCGACTGCTTCTGATAATGTGCCAAGCAATCTGCCAAATTGTCATGACTGCGCTCAACGATACCTTGGTATGGCTCGCCACCTTCAGGTTGGATATTGATAAACAATACGCCCTGACCGGGAGCACCAAGCTCTGCAAATGCTTCTTTGGCATGAGTCATGTTTTCCCATGCCTGCCCTTGCTCGTCCGTCTCGCCCTTCCAGCTGGCAAGCGCGCGAATGATGCCATCTTGATCGCATTCTGCCATCGCCCAATTGAGCAAGCTGTCGCTGTCTGATGATTGCAGCTGAATCGACAAGCGGCCGTTTATTTTAACCGTACTGATAAGCAAACTTGCTGCCGTCAACATCTCGCCTAATAAGCGTTTGATGGCTTCAGGATAAGGCTTTTGAGAGATGGTGCTCGCGTAGCTTCGTGATAGGCGCACCACATCACCGCGCACTGGCGAGTCCTCGATAAAAAAGCGCTGACGTACGTCATTGTCGCTATGGTGGCCAGTGGCTTGGCTATCTGTGTTAGGGACTTGAGTATCTTGTGTCATAGGTCAATTATAGTATTAGGAAGTTGTTAGCTTTATGGGGATTCATCCTGATTTATCAATTGGCTTTTTTAGATTGAGTTACTGTTTTAAGTGATTTACACAGCACAAATAAGCGCATTTTCTTATAAATAACAGAGGATATAAGAGGCTATCAGACACACTTTATTTTGGGATAGGCAGATAAATAGCGCAAGAGCCACAAAATAATAGTCTCAATAAAAAAAACTTCCCTACACCTGTGAATTTGTTGTACAGTAACATTAAGTTGCATTGTGATAAATACTAGCAACAACCACAGGGATGCGTGGCAATAGGGTCGATGTCTACGACCTGTGTCGTCAAAGCACTCATTCAATATTGTGTAATGTGATAAAAGGATGTGTTTCATGAGCTATTTATTCTCCAAACCGTTGACGTTGGCTGCCTTTATGGCACTAGGCCTAGTGGGTTGTAATAACAGCAATCAGACTGCTACTGAGACAGCGCCAGCTGATGACGCCACAACAACAGAACCTGCAGAAAACACCAACGGTACGCTCCAAAAAATCAAAGATTCAGGCACTATCGTTGTTGGTCACCGTGACTCTTCTATTCCTTTTTCTTATATTGCTGATGATCCTAATCAACCTATCGGCTACGCGCATGACTTAGAAATGAAAGTGGTCGAAGCCGTTAAGCAAAAGCTTGATATGCCAGATCTAAAAATCCGCTATAACCTAATCACATCACAAACCCGTATTCCATTGGTACAAAATGGCACGGTAGATTTTGAGTGTGGTTCTACCACCAACAATGAAGAGCGCCAAAAACAGGTGGCATTCTCGAATGGTTTCTTCGAAATTGGTACGCGTCTACTGACCAGTAAAGATTCAGGCATTAAAGATTTTGCTGATCTAAAAGGCAAAACTTTGGTCACCACAGCCGGTACAACATCAGAGCGTTATATCCGTCAGTACAATGATGATAACAAAATGGATATGAATATCATCTCAGCAAAAGATCATGGCGAAGCATTCTTAATGCTAGAAAATGGCCGTGCCGATGCCTTTATGATGGATGATGTGCTATTGGCTGGCGAAAAAGCCAAAGCAAAAAATCCAGATCAGTGGGTTATCGTGGGTGAGCCGCAATCATTTGAGATCTATGGTTGTATGATGCGTAAAGATGATCCTGAATTTAAAGCAGTGGTCGATGAAGCGCTGAACAATGTCTTTAGCTCAGGCGAGATCAATAGTATCTATGATAAGTGGTTCTTAAACCCAGTCCCACCAAAAAACGTCAATCTAAACTTTGAGATGTCAGACAACTTAAAAGCTTTGATTGCCAATCCTCATGACGGTGCTCAGCCAAAAGCTGCGACCGCGCAATAATTTTTGTCTTTCACTATAGCGTTGCTTACGTATTTGCCTGACATCATCGTCAAGCTGATACGTGAGCTTTTTAATCGTTGCTCGGAGAGACAATCATGAATTATAGCTGGAACTGGGGTGTGCTCTTTGAGCAAACTGGCATCGGTAATGAGCTGTATATCCACTGGATAATTACCGGTCTTGGCTGGTTGTTGTTGATTGGCAGTATCGCATGGGCTATCGCCATGGTTGTGGGTACCATCTTTGGCATCATGCGCACCTTACCCAACAAGACAGCTCGTGCAATCGGTACGGCTTATGTGACATTTTTTCGTAATATTCCCTTGCTTGTTCAACTGTTTTTTTGGTTTTATATTGCCCCTGGATGGCTGACACCTGCGATTCAAGATTGGTGGTATAAAGACTTATCGCCAAATACATCCGCTATGTTGTCGGCGAGTATTGGTCTTGGTTTATTTACTGCTGCTCGTATTGTCGAACAGGTGCGTACTGGTATCGAATCATTGCCGAAAGGACAGGTCAATGCCGCTTATGCACTTGGCTTTAATGTCTCACAAGTTTATAAAGAAGTGTTATTACCGCAAGCCTTTCGTATTATTTTGCCGCCGCTTAGCTCTGAGTTGACCAACTGCTTTAAAAACGCGTCCGTTGCGTCGCTGGTTGGGGTCATGGAGCTGATCAGTCAAACCAAAACCATCAGTGAATATACTCAAAATAGTATTGAGATCTATACGTACGCGACAATTATCTATTTGGTATTCAATCTGTCTTTGATTGCAATTATGGGTTTCATTGAACGTAAACTGCGCGTACCTGGACTGATTGCAGGAGGTCGCAAATGAATATGATGACCGAATTGGCAACCGCTTATCCCGGCCTGATGGGCGGCATGATGACCACCTTGAAAGTGCTGGTGTTGGCCATTATTGGTGGTATCAGTTTAGGAACAATACTGGCATTGATGCGTTTGTCTGGTATCAAAGCCCTTGAGATACCTGCAAAATTGTACGTCAACTATTTCCGTTCAGTGCCGCTGCTGCTGGTGTTGCTCTGGTTTTATTTTGCCGTACCGATGATTTATTTTTGGATAGCTGGCAAATATCTGCAACTTGATGCTGCTTTTGCGTCTTGTGTGGTGGCCTTTATGATGTTTGAAGCTGCTTACTTCTCAGAAGTGGTACGAGCGGGTATTCAATCGATTGGTAGCGGGCAGGTCAACGCTGCCAAAGCGCTTGGCATGACCTATGGGCAGACCATGCGTTTGGTAATTTTGCCACAAGCGTTTCGAAAAATGCTGCCATTGATTTTGCAGCAGTGTATTATTTTATTCCAAGACACGACACTGGTATTTGCCATTGGCCTGACGGACTTTTTCCGCGCAGCCTATGTCCGCGGTGAGCTAATGGGACTACTCACGCCTTATATCTTAGGCGCTGGTGCGATTTACTTCATCATCAGTTTGAGTGCGTCTATTGGCGTACAGCAGCTACAAAAACGGTTAAGGTTCTAGCACCGTTTTTGTACCAGTTTTTTCGTGTTAACACTTTTATTGAGTAGCGACTATCAATAACAATTATCAAAAATAATGTGGTTAGGAGCCAGTGATGAGTAATGCTGATACGTATACAAACGCTTTTGGTGGACTGGTCACCAATAATGGTCATGCGAGTGACGAGATAGTCATTCAAATGAGTGAAGTCAGCAAATGGTATGGCGATTTCCAAGTACTAAAAGACTGTACCGCCCACGTTCATAAGGGCGATGTGGTGGTTGTTTGCGGCCCATCGGGTAGTGGTAAATCCACTCTGATTAAGACAGCCAACGGATTGGAACCTTTTCAAAAAGGTAAAATCATGGTCAATGGCATCTCTGTCGGTGACCCAAAAACCAATTTGCCTCAATTGCGTAGCCGCGTTGGGATGGTGTTTCAGCACTTTGAGTTGTTTCCGCATCTGACCATTATCGATAATTTGACAGTGGCGCAGATCAAGGTGTTGGGACGCAAAGAGTCTGAAGCCAAGCAAAAAGCAATGGCGTATCTAGATCGCGTTGGTCTGACGGTACAAGCCGCCAAATATCCAGCCGAGCTGTCTGGTGGCCAGCAGCAACGTGTGGCAATCGCTCGTGCGCTTGCGATGGATCCGGTGGCAATGCTGTTTGACGAACCAACGTCGGCGCTTGACCCTGAGATGATTCAGGAAGTACTTGATGTCATGGTGGAGCTGACTCGTGATGGCATGACCATGATGTGTGTGACGCACGAGATGGGTTTTGCCAGTCAGGTAGCCAACCGAATCATCTTTATGGATGAGGGCAATATCGTCGAAAACTGTAGTAAAGATGAGTTCTTTGAAGGTGCAAAAAGTGAGCGTGCGCAGATGTTCTTATCGAAGATTCTCAATCATTAAAATATAGTTTTAACATTTTAGTTAAAGAGCATTTGATTTCGTTTAAAGAATACAGTGCTGCTGGGATGAACTTTGCGTAGCCTCTGCGTTGACAGCAAGCAAGGAAAGTTTATACCAGCGGCACTGGTTATTAACTCATACATCTTGTTTTTTCAATCTTATTTATAAAATAACTCATAAAAGCGTCTATTTATAGGCGCTTTTTTGTGTGATTGACTATTTGCAATTAGTACCTCTCACTGTTGAGGTGAGTGCATGTCTGTTTACTGGTACAATGGCTGCCATGATTTTTGATAATTAAAATAATCCCTTATTGATACTGGAGCTACTATGAACGCAGAAACCCTATCGGTAACATCATCAGACAATGGTGTCGTCATTATCGGAGCAGGCTTGGCAGGTTGGCATGTCATCGACGCCATTCGTGCAAAAGATAAAGATATTCCAATCACGTTGGTCACGACTGATAGTGGTGATCGTTATCATAAACCCATGCTTACGATGGCAATTAGCCAAAACAAACGCGCCTCAGACTTGGTACGGGCGACTGGCACTGATGCGGCAGAGGCGGCGCAAGTCACATTACTGGCCAATACTCATGTTGTCGATATTGATCCTGTGGCGCAAACCATACAGCTTGATACGACCGATTCGACAGGCGCACCGACCTCTCTTGGCTATGATAAAATGGTGCTGGCAATGGGTGCCCATCCCATTTTCCCAAAAAGCTTACCAGAGGATTTGGTCTGGCACGTCAACCATATTGAGCGCTTTGGGCAGCTGCAAGAAAAGCTTGCGACTGGTAGTCAGCATGTGGCCATTGTGGGCGCTGGCATGGTCGGTACTGAGATTGCCGAAGACTTACTCAAGGCAGGTCATCAGGTAACCTTGATTGACCTAAATGACGCGCCACTCTCGCAAATGCTTCCAGCAAAAGCGACGGCTCGTATCGCCAAAGCGGTGCAATCACAGGGCATTAACTTTTTGGGTGGTTATCAAGTGTCTGGCGTTCGTCGTATTAATGATGGCGATGAGGCTCATGAGAGTATCGGTAAGCTACAAGTCAGCTATGAGCCGATAGCCTCATCTTCTGACAGTCATTCTGGATCAGACTCTCAGACAGTGACGGTTGACCATGTGATTGCCAGTACTGGTTTGACCGTTGATGATAAATTACCAACCGCTGCAGGCGTTGAGTTCGATCGCCGTACCGGTATTGTGGTTGACGCGCCCACATTACGTACCCATGCCGACAATATTTATGCCATTGGCGATTGCATGTCGATCAATGGGGTTGCTTGTCGCTACGTCGCACCATTGCGTGCGCAGGCGGCGACTATTGCTGATGATATCTTAGGTCTAGATCATAATGGCTATGATCATAAACCACCCATGATACGCCTAAAAAACAAGGCCATCTCTGTCATGGCAACGGGTGTACCGCAGGCGAATGGCAATTGGCAAGTTAAGAGCGAAAGCGATGATGAGCTAGTCATGGAATTGTTTGACGATAATAATGAGGTTAGCGCCACCGTGACTATCAAAGCACCAGCAACACCCAGCGCGTAAAGGCATTCATCATATCCAAAAGCATGAAGTTCAATGAGACAGCTATTTGATCGTTGTCTCTCACGACTAAGCCAGTCATACTGAAATAGTATGGCTGGCTTTTTTGTGTCAAATATTCGTCATGTTTTTATGGTATCTTTAATAAACGCTATAATTTAACATCTCAATTAAATGATACATTTTGTATTGATATTATTGACAGTCTTTCGTTTATGGCGGTATAGTAATTGACGTTATGTAAGAGCTGTTCAAGGAAGAGTGGTTTATTTTAAGCTATTGATAAGTACCATAAAAGTAAAACGAAAGGACTCGTTATGACTCAAACCCCTGATTTTGAAAACATCCTCAATACTATCCCTAGTATTAATATGGGCGCGCGCTCAGCCAATGCCCCGCTTACTCAAAGTTATGATAAAGGCCCTGATGTACCGCTGATTGAAGCGACCATCGGCGACTTTTTTGACGCCATTGTCTTTAAATATCCTGAGCGTGAAGCACTGGTATCGTGCCACCAAAATATCCGTTGGACCTATCGAGAGCTACAACAAAAAGTCAATCAATTGGCCAGTAGTATGATTGAGATGGGACTTGAGATTGGCGATCGCATCGGTATTTGGTCACATAACAATGCTGAATGGCTATTGATGCAACTTGCGACTGCCAAAGTCGGCGTTATCCTCGTCAACATCAATCCTGCCTATCGTACCTTTGAGTTGCAATACGCGCTGAATAAACTGGGCTGTTCGGCGCTTGTGCTCATGCGCCATTTCAAAAGCAGTGATTATGCCAGCTTGATTCGAGAGCTGTGCCCTGAGATTTATCATAAAGATTATACGCAGCTTGATTTGGTTGAGATTCCAACGATTGAGCGCATTATTTGGATTGATGAGCCAGACAGCGACGAAGAATTTGGCTTTATGCAAAAGTTCTCGGCGTGGATGCGTGAAGGTGATGCCAACGATCCAAGAGTGGCGGCGCGTCAAGCACAGCTTAAAAACACTGACGCTATTAATGTACAGTTCACCAGTGGGACGACAGGTACGCCAAAAGGGGCAACGCTCAGCCATCGCAATATCTTAAATAACGGTTATTTTATCGGTGAGGCTATGAATCTCACTGAAGAAGACAGACTCTGCATCCCCGTTCCTTTATATCATTGTTTTGGTATGGTACTTGGTAATCTCGCCATTCTCACACATGGTGGCTGCATCGTTTATCCAAACGACGGTTTTGAGCCGTTATCTGTCTTGCAAGCAGTCGAAAACGAAAAATGCACGGGCTTGCATGGTGTGCCAACGATGTTTATTGCCGAACTTGATCATCCTGAATTTGATAATTTTGATTTATCGACCTTGCGCACAGGCATCATGGCAGGTTCTAGCTGTCCGATTGAAGTCATGCGCCGCGTCATCGATAAGATGCACATGAGCGAGGTGACGATCGCTTATGGCATGACCGAGACCAGTCCAGTGTCTTGTCAGACTAACGAACACACGCCACTTGAGAAGCAAGTATCGACTGTTGGATTGGTGCAGCCAGCGCTTGAGGTAAAAGTCGTCGATACCGAGACAGGTGAAATAGTACCGCTTGGCGAGACAGGCGAGCTACTCACCCGAGGGTATTCGGTGATGAAGGGCTATTGGGGCAGTCGTTTTAAGACGCGCGAAGCCATTAAAGATGGCTGGATGCTGACAGGGGATTTGGCAACGATGGACGAAGAGGGTTATGTCAAAATCGTTGGTCGTAGCAAAGACATGGTCATTCGCGGCGGAGAAAATATCTATCCAGTAGAAATTGAAAACTATCTATACCGTCATCCCAAAATTCGTGACGTACAAATCGTTGGCGTACCGGACAAGCGTTATGGCGAAGTATTGGCGGCATGGATTATTGCAAAAGAGCCGGACAGTCTGACCGAAGAAGAAGTGCGTCAATTCTGTCGTGAGCACATTGCCCATTATAAAGTGCCTACCTACTATCGATTCGTGACGGAATATCCCATGACCATCACGGGCAAGATTCAGAAATATAAAATCATTGAGCAAATGAAAGAAGAGTTGGGGTTGTCATAAGCTTACGCTTACTTATCAACGCTAAAATACCAAAGATGAACTATGTGAGTAATACTTAAAAAATAGCAGTTGGCGTCATTCATACAAAAAGCCACTCGCATTTACGTATTAAAGAAAAGGGATATCATGAGCACTATTATCACCAGTAAACTGAGTCCAAATGCTACTGAATTTCAGCAAAACAGTGCCGCCATGCAAGCGATCGTTGACGACTTATATGTGCACCTGCGCAAAGTTGCTCAGGGCGGATCAGCGCGTGCACGCGCCAAACATTTAGCAAGAGGCAAGCTCTTACCTCGCGAGCGTGTCGAGCGTCTGCTTGACGTCGGTACGCCGTTTTTGGAGGTTGCGCCAATGGCAGCGCACGACATGTATGGTGAAGATATCCCAGCGGCAGGCGTCATTGCCGGTATTGGCCGTATCAATGGCGTCGAGTGTATGATCGTCTGTAATGATGCCACCGTAAAAGGCGGCACTTATTACCCAATGACCGTCAAAAAGCATCTACGCGCGCAAGAAATCGCGCAAGAAAATCATTTGCCTTGTGTGTATTTGGTTGATTCGGGCGGTGCCAATTTGCCCAACCAAGATGATGTGTTCCCTGATAAGGAACATTTTGGCCGTATTTTTTTTAATCAAGCCAATATGAGCGCCGCAGGTATTCCACAGATTGCGGTGGTTATGGGTAGCTGTACGGCTGGCGGGGCGTATGTGCCAGCGATGAGTGATGAGTCCATTATTGTCAAAGACCAAGGAACTATCTTTTTGGGCGGGCCGCCACTGGTCAAAGCTGCCACAGGTGAAGAGGTTACAGCAGAAGATCTAGGCGGCGGTGATGTCCATACTCGTCTGTCGGGCGTGGTCGATCATTTGGCACAAAACGATACGCATGCCTTATCGATTGCTCGTAATATTGTTAGCCACTTGAATCGTCCTGCCAAAAACATACCGAATCAAATCACACCACGTCCACCGCGTTTTGATGCCAAAGAGCTGTACGGTATCATTCCCACAGACAAGCGCAAGCCATTTGATATCAGAGAAATCATCGCCCGTATTGTTGATGATAGCGCTTTTGATGAATTCAAAGCACGCTTTGGGACAACCTTAGTCTGTGGCTTTGCCCATATTGAAGGTATGCCAGTCGGCATTATTGCCAACAACGGCATCTTATTCAGTGAGTCTGCCCAAAAGGGCACGCACTTTATTGAGCTGTGTTGCAAACGCAAAATTCCTTTAATCTTTTTACAAAATATCACAGGCTTTATGGTCGGTCGCAAATACGAAAACGAAGGCATTGCGCGTCATGGTGCCAAAATGGTCATGGCAGTTGCCAACGCCAAAGTGCCAAAATTCACCGTTATCGTCGGTGGCTCGTTTGGGGCTGGCAACTATGGTATGTGTGGTCGTGCTTATAGTCCGCGTTTCTTATGGATGTGGCCAAATGCTCGTATCTCTGTGATGGGCGGCGAGCAAGCAGCGTCGGTGTTGGCAACGGTCAAACGTGATAACTTCGATCGTAAAGGCGAGGCATGGAGTGACGAGGACGAAGCTGCCTTTAAAGCGCCGATTCGTGAGATGTATGAAAAACAAGGTCATCCCTATTATGCCACCGCGCGTCTTTGGGATGACGGCGTGATTGACCCTGCTGACACCCGTCATGTACTGGCGTTAGGACTAAGCGCGGCGTATAACGCCCCGATAGAAGAGACGACTTTTGGTGTTTTTAGAATGTAGCTGTGTAAAGGCTTGCTTAAAAATCATGATGGGCAATGTCAGTGATTAAGCTTATCCGTCATCAAGAAGTCAAAATTTACGCTTATAGTGGCGTGTGGTCGACAGATAGGGCTGAGCAACAGAATCCCTTAGCCCTAGGATTTTATCAAAATACAATAACAGCGTAAAAAAAAGAGAGAGTTATGCAAAAAGAGACAAATAATTATAAAAGTTTACTAGTTACTATCGAGCAGCACGTGGCTACTGTGACGTTAAATCGTCCTGAAATACGTAACGCCTTTAATGATGACATGATTAGCGAGTTGACTGAGGTGTTTACTCATTTGGGTGCTAATGATGAGGTGCGAGTCATTGTATTAGCGGCGGCTGGCAAGGTGTTTTGTGCGGGTGCCGACCTTAATTGGATGCGGGCGATGGCAGATTATAGCCATGAAGAGAACTTAGCAGATGCGGACAAATTGGCGCAAATGCTCAAGACCATTTATCAGTGTCCTAAACCTACGATTGCAGCCATTCAAGGTGATGTTTATGCCGGTGGCATGGGCTTGGTCGCCGTCTGTGATATCGCCATCGCGGTTAAGATTGCCAATTTTTGTCTCAGTGAAGTGCGTTTGGGACTCGCGCCTGCCACCATCAGCCCTTATGTTATCAGAGCGATGGGCGCTAGAGCCGCTCAGCGTTATTTCCTAAGTGCCGAAGTATTCGATGCCAAAAAAGCGCGTCAGCTTGGTTTTATCCATGAGCGTGTGAGTGAAGAATGGCTAAAAGATGAAGTGGCGACGCTGTGTGCCAAAATAGTCAAAAACAGCCCCGATGCGGTCAAAACCTGCAAAAACCTATTGCATGACATAGCAGGCGCCCCTATCACGGATGACTTGATTGCGGATACTGTCAAAGGAATTGCTGATATCCGCGCATCAACACAAGGTAAGGAAGGCGTACAAGCGTTTTTGCAAAAGCGTAAGCCTGATTGGCTGACAGTACCTGAATAACAAACTGGACAACAAAAAGTTTAAAACAGATAGATGTGACCATGCGCCGCTACGCTTAGTACCTATAATCAATAAAAATGACAAGACACAGGGATCGTTATGTTTTCTAAAATTCTAATCGCCAATCGTGGTGAAATTGCTTGCCGAGTGGCTGCCACTGCCAAACGTCTGGGTATTCAAACCGTCGCTGTTTATTCTGATGCGGACCGTACAGCCAAGCACGTGGCGGTGTGTGATGAAGCGGTTTATCTAGGCGGTTCAGCACCCAAAGACAGCTATCTTAAAGGCGATGCCATCATTGCGATTGCTAAGGAAACGGGCGCTGAGGCCATTCATCCTGGTTATGGATTTTTAAGCGAAAATGCCGACTTTGCTCAAGCTTGCCAAAATGCTGGCTTGGTCTTTATCGGGCCATCTGCCGATGCCATCCGTGCGATGGGCGGTAAATCTGAATCCAAGCGTTTGATGGAAGCTGCTGGTGTGCCTTTGATACCGGGCTATCATGGTGATAATCAAGATGCCACGTTTTTGCGAGCGCAAGCGGACAGTATTGGTTATCCTGTCTTGATTAAAGCAAGCGCTGGTGGCGGCGGTAAAGGCATGCGCATCGTTGAGCAAAGCCATGATTTTATTGATTTGCTAGATTCTTGTCGCCGTGAAGCCATTACCAGCTTTGGTAATGATCAAGTATTGATCGAAAAGTATGCCCTAAAACCACGTCATATCGAAATCCAAGTGTTTGGTGATACGCATGGCAATTATGTGCATCTGTTTGAGCGTGATTGCTCCGTGCAGCGTCGCCATCAAAAAGTGCTAGAAGAAGCGCCAGCCCCTGGGGTTGATGCGGCAATGCGTGAAGCGATGGGGACAGCGGCAATTGAAGCGGCACGTGCGGTTGACTATGTGGGCGCAGGCACGGTTGAATTCATTGTTGAGCAGCGCGCGGGTGCTATGAATTTTTACTTTATGGAGATGAATACGCGCTTGCAAGTGGAGCATCCTGTCAGCGAAGCCATTACGGGGGTCGATTTGGTTGAGTGGCAATTATTGGTCGCATCAGGTCAGCCTTTACCCAAAAAACAAGACGAGCTGGCGATCAACGGTCATGCGATTGAAGCACGTATTTGCGCTGAAAACCCTGACAATAACTTTTTGCCAGCGACGGGTACCTTGTTTACGTATCAAAAACCTGATCACAGCACCTTTGCCTTTAATAAAAGCGGCGCTGACGTGCGTATCGATGATGGGGTACGCGAGGGTGATGTTATCAGTCCGTTCTACGACTCTATGATTGCCAAGCTGATTGTTCATGCACCCACACGTGCGCAAGCGCTGGCTAAGCTTGATCGCGCATTGGCGCAGACGCGTATCGTTGGCCTGCCAAACAACGTGGCATTTTTACGCCATATTTTAAATACTGATTCGTTCAGCAAAGCCAATCTGGATACCGCACTGATTGAGCGTGAGCAGGATAAGCTTTTTAACCAGCATCCTATAAGTTTATCGACGTTGGTGGTGACGGCGATTGCGCAGCAGCTTGCCAGTGAAGCTGCAATGCAAAAGACAAACAACGATCCATTTAGTAAAGCGACAGGCTTTCGTGCTTATAGCGATTATAGCCGCTCATTTAGCCTAATCTACGATGAACAGTCATACCTTGCTCGTATCAGCAACTGGCATAATGCGGACTGCGCAGATAGCAAAAAAGGCACAAAAGCGCTCAGTAGTTTCGATCTTACCATTGAGAAAACCAATATCGACAGCAATATAGATACTCAAACCATAAGTACAGGGGTGTCAGAAAACCCTATCTACAAAGGGCAAGTGAGCTATGACAGTCATGATGTTCACACTCATACCTTGTGGTTAGAGGGTGCTCGTATCAGTGCGCAGAGCTGGGTGAATAATGAGACGGTCTATGTATTTACAGATGGTGGCCGTGATGAGATCACACTGATTGATATCATGGCGCATGTGGGTGAGGAGACGGCAGCCGTTGGCAGCTTAAAATCACCGATGCCGGGACAAGTGGTGGCTTTTAAAGTCGCGGTTGGAGATGCGGTTAAAAAAGGCGAACCGCTTGCCGTCATCGAAGCCATGAAAATCGAACATACAATCACTGCACCGACAGATGGCGTGGTGGCAGAGCTGTTATTTGTAGCGGGCGATTTGGTCGCCGATGGTGATGAGTTGTTGCGCATCGACAGTGGTAGTGATAGTAGCGACAGTCAGTAAAAAGGATGAAAAAATGAATATCTCGTACCCAGATCATGTTTCAATCGTCGATGTCAGCCCACGTGATGGCTTACAAAACGAATCCATGATCGTACCGACAGCCGTCAAACAAGCATTGATTACTGACTTAATTGACGCTGGTATCAAAAAGCTTGAAGCGACCAGTTTTGTGTCGCCAAAGTGGGTGCCACAAATGGGCGACAATGGCGCGCTGTTAGAAGCGCTGGCGCCTAGCAGACAGTCAGATATATGTTATTCAGTACTGGTGCCTAACATGCGCGGTTTTGACAATGCCATCGTACATCGTCCTGATGAAATCGTTATTTTTGGCTCCGCCAGTGAAACCTTTAGCCAAAAAAACATCAACTGTAGTATCGATGAAAGCATTGAACGTTTTGCGCCCGTTGCTGCGGCGGCAAAAGCTCAAGGTATCAAAGTACGCGGCGTCATCTCTTGTACGGTCGGTTGTCCTTATGAAGGCGAGATTGATCCGAGCCAAGTGGCGTATGTGACTAAACGCTTAGTGGAGATTGGTTCAGAGCAAATCGGTATTGCTGATACGATTGGTGTTGGTACACCGCTCAAGGTGCAGCGAGTGTTACAAGCAGCGTTAGAGTATGCTGATATTGCGATGTTGTCTGGGCACTTTCATGATACTTACGGTCAGGCACTCAGTAATACCTTAGCAGCGTTACAAATGGGCGTCAGTGAGTTTGATACCTCCGTCGCTGGACTGGGCGGCTGTCCATATGCCAAAGGTGCCACAGGTAACGTTGCGACCGAAGATGTGGTGTATATGCTGCATGGTATGGGTATCAGTACGGGAATTGATTTGGAAAAATTGGTGATCGCGGGCGAGCGTATCAGTGCGTTCTTAGGTCGCGCCAATGGCTCAAACGTCGCCCATGCTTTAATCAATAAGCGTCAGTCTTAGCAAATAAGTGACACTAAATAAAAGGCAAACGCTATCATTTTTTTGGTAGCTGGGATGAATTCTTCTCGCTTGCTGAGCCGTTGCAGACAGAGGCGTCGAAAAATTCATCCCAGCCTTACTAATAACGTTTGCTTGAAATAGATGCAATTTTCATCTTGAACAGAATCAACTTTATCAAAAATAAAATATCAAAAAACAAGGAATGGTTATGAGTTTACCCGGATTGAATTTTCAGCTTGGCGAAGATATTGATGCATTACGTGACGTCGTCCAGCAGTTTGCCGCCAATGAAATTGCGCCGCGTGCCAGTGAGATTGATAGTAGTGATGAGTTTCCAATGGATCTGTGGCAAAAAATGGGCGATTTAGGTCTACATGGCATCACCGTTCCTGAAGAGTATGGCGGCTCTAATATGGGTTATGTCGCCCACATGGTAGCAATGGAAGAAATCAGCCGTGCGTCCGCCTCTGTCGCCTTAAGCTATGGCGCGCATTCTAACTTGTGTATCAATCAGATCAAACGTAATGGCTCTGAGTCACAAAAACAAAAATATTTACCAAAGCTCATCAGTGGTGAGTTCATCGGGGCGCTGGCGATGAGTGAAACGGGCGCAGGCTCCGATGTCGTCAGTATGAAGCTCAAAGCCGAAGAAAAAGACGGCAGCTACATATTGAACGGCAGCAAAATGTGGATCACCAACGGCCCTGATGCCGATGTGATGGTGGTCTATGCCAAGACCAATCCTGAGCTTGGTGCCAAAGGCATGACCGCTTTAATCGTCGAAAAAGGCATGGAAGGCTTTGGTACCGCGCAAAAGCTAGACAAGCTCGGCATGCGCGGTAGCCATACAGGTGAGATGACCTTTAACAACGTTGAAGTCCCAAGTGAAAACGTTTTGGGTGGGCTCAATGAAGGCGTCAAGGTACTCATGAGCGGGCTAGATTATGAGCGTGCCGTATTGGCCGCAGGTCCTATCGGCATCATGCAAGCGGTGATGGATAATGTCGTTCCTTATATCCACGACCGTAAGCAATTTGGTCAAGCGATTGGAGAGTTCCAACTTATCCAAGGCAAAGTCGCTGACATGTATACCATCCTGCAAGCAGGTCGCAGCTTCTTATATACGGTAGGTAAAAACCTTGATATGCTGGATGCGCGTGGTGCTGGTCACAGTCGAGAAGTGCGCAAAGATTGTGCTAGCGTGATCTTATGGTGCGCCGAAAAAGCCACATGGATGGCGGGCGAGGGCATTCAGATATTTGGCGGTAATGGCTATACCAACGAGTATCCGCTTGGACGTTTTTGGCGTGATGCCAAGCTGTACGAGATTGGCGCGGGTACCAGCGAAATTCGCCGTATGCTGGTCGGTCGTGAGCTGTTTAATGAGACCAAGTAGTATAAAGATATAAGATTCTAATAGGTGACTTTCTAAATTTGGCTAACCATACTACTTTAAGGTAATGGCTGGTTAATAATAAACAATTGTGCTAAGGTGCGGTTTTATTTTTTGATTAACAATAATCGATTAATAAAACTGCCTCTTAGCCTTTTTTATCTGCCATGTTTATAAGACACTGCTTATGATGCCGACTACTACCTCGCTCAAAACACCCTTAAAAACTAACCTTCGATTAACTACTATTTCTACGCTGACAAGGGTACTGCTTGTACTGAGTATATTTGCGACACACAGCGCAAATGCTGAGTTAGAAGACATGTCACCATCGCAACCCGTCATTCAGTTTGCAACTTCTGATGCGAAGTGGGTACATCAACCAAGGTTTGATAGTCGTCACATTCGCAACTTAGGAGGTCATTGTAATCCAGAGGAACCTTGCAAAAGCAAACGTGTTGAAATGGAGTTCTTATTAAAGGTAAACAAAGAAGGCAAAATCGAAAACATTACCGTATTGAAGAGTAGTGGCTCCGATAAAATTGATAGTGAGTTTATGAGAGAATTACGCCGCAGTCTTTTAAAACCATTTAGAAAAGATAGCAAAACAGTAGCAGGTAGCGTCGCTGTTCCGATAATTTTTGAGTATTACTAAAGCTTAAACAATAATAAAAAAGCAGTACGCCTCACACGTACTGCTTTTTTTATTTTCAATCTAAAAGTGTCTATTGAATACTAAGACTGCTTGGTATGATCAAAATAACGCGCCAACCCATTTAACAACAAGTCATCACGCAATCGTACTGGCCGATTGATGTGCTGGGCAATGATAGATGCATCACCGCCGGTCATAATCAGCTCAAAGTTTGGATGACGATGGCTGATCTCATTGATGGCACCAACAATGGATAAGAGTATTCCGCGATGAACGGCATCCTGTGTGGTTATCCCTTGACCGACGCTATCAAACGTCCCATTAGAGATGGTGATTTGCTTGGTGCCTGAAAACAACGACTCACGTTGTAGGTAAATACTGGGGAAGATATAACCGCCCAAATGCTCCGCATGATCAATCAAATCAATCGTCACTGCGGTGCCACAACCGATGATACATTGGCGTTTTTTCTTATCGACGGCGCCCAGCATTTGTAGCCAGCGATCACAGCCCAGCTGCTTATCGTTATAGGCACTTTTCATCAGTGGGTGTGCTGCATCGACGTGGACAAATTCAAACGGCGTATTGAGACGGCCTAACGTATCTGACACCTTCATATTCAGATCGTCACCCAGCACAGAGGAGATGCCAATAAAATCAGGGGCATAGCGCTCAAAGCGATCGGTCAGACCCATCAATAATTCGGCAGGAGCTTGCAGATGCTGTTTGGCATCATGCGCCACTATCTGCCCGATATCGTCAGTGAGCCAATATTTAAGACGAGTGTTCCCAAGATCAAGCCAGAGCATAAAAATCCCTTTATATAGTGACGCCATGATCAATAGATACGTGACTCACGTGAGTGCTCATTAAATAGGTGGTTTAAACCTGATGAATAACGTCGATGCGTCCGGTAAAAAGCGCAGAAATCTTACCGTCATCTTGACGCAATTGCAAACACCCATGTGTATCGATACCGCAAGCGGAGCCAGTCATTGTTTGTGCTTCATTATTATGGTCTTGAGTAACGCGTAAGCGCAGACCAGCCAGCGCATCCATCGAACTAAATTGCTCCAAAAAACTGTCTAAATAATAGGTGTGCCCAGTGGGTTTCTCTAATGCCAAATGTTCAAAGCGTGTCATCGCTGCCATCAATGCCTTGCTCATCTGCTGATAAAGCACACGCAAACTCGGTAGCGTCATCGCGTCTAGTGGTAAGCGCTTGCAGATATCTTGCAAGCTAATGGCCTGATAACTCATACCTTCGCTGGTTTGTACTGTCAGTTTGGGCGCAGTTTTTACATTTAGACCGATACCCATCACGACGCCCACCAATTTGCCAGATTGCGTGACTGGCTCTATTAAAATACCTGCTAGCTTATTAAAAGGGAGTGTTTGTCCGGTGGGTTTAGAATCATCCAGAGTGGATTGACCTTGCTGTCGAGATTGGTTCTGAGATTTGTCAGAAAGTTGATAAAAGCCCAAATCATTGGCCCATTTTACGCCAATGGTTGCCATGCCTTGTGCGCGCAATTGCTCATTTAGTGCCTGAATAACGGGCATTTTTGCCAACTCAACCCCAATAATTAAGGACAGCAAACCACTGATTGGCATGGGCATCGGATGATATAAAGACAGATAGACATTGCCATGCGGTGATTGCCATGAGCGTCCGTGCTGACCACGACCTGAGCTTTGCGTTTCTGCGGTCAATAAGTGCATTTTGGTCGTGTCTAATGCACCAGTTTGCAGGGCATCGATAAGCTCGCTGTTGGTCGAGCCGCTGGTTACGAGATGTCGGTGGTTAAGCTCTGGCAAATGGTCAAGCGTGAGTGATGTGGAATCAGATAAACAGTCAGATTGAGGGGCAGATAATGGCATAAATTTGGTCGATGTGATGGCGGTAGTATGAGGAAACTTTGGTATACTGAGCGGTTGTCAAATTGTCATGAGTGAACAGTATAAAGTAGATAGCATAAAGGTCAGGTTACCATTTGGCAAATATAAATCATCTTGAGTGCGCGCCAGTGGTTGTGGTAAAAAAATCTTGGTAAAAAACTTCAAAATTAAACTGGAATCATTATTGGTATGAAAGCGACAGAAAAATATCGCCGTGTTTTTGGTTCAATGAGCCATTTAAAAGAGTCGATGCCGTGGACGATAGGGCTATCTAACATGGTAGAGTTTTTGGTGTGGGAGCCGCAGCGGATTCTTGGTGTGAGCAAAAAACAATATGTACGCCAAATCATTGAATGGGCGACCGCCCCAGAGCTAAAAGATAAAGAGGTGGAAGAAATAGAGAGCATCGTCAGTAAAAAACTGAATCATAAAATGAGTGAGTCTGAGCAATTAGAGACGTATTCAAAGCAAACGATGGGTATTTGCAGTGCTCGCGAAGCCGTACGCCGAATCACGTTTTTTTCTGAAGAGTATCTGAATAAAGAGCTCGATATTTTTTTAAGTCTGTGTAGCGACAACTATTTCGATCAGTTTTACGGACAATTTATGCGCTTTGATCAAGGTGGTTCGTGGTCAATACATGGTAACAGCGGGATTTTTGAAGCGAGTACCGAGCTAAAAGCCATGTATATGGATAATTTGGCCTACAATCATCAATCGAATATGCTGGTCGCCAATGAATTAAAATTCAATGGCAGAAAAAATCCCGATCAACTCTTAAAGTATTGCTTGATGTACGAACACTTGCTCGAAAAAGGTTTTATCGATAAAGGCGCCAAGTTTTTATTGTTATTTATTGGTGGTAGTGCGTTAGAGAGCAATAAGCAACGCTTGGTAGACCGAGAGCTTGCGCTATGCCACAAAAGACCCAAAAAGTATCAGTATTTATTAAGACAAGAGCTGCTAGATATCGTTGATTGTTTAGAAGTGGCCAGTATCACGTGGCAGTCGTTGATTGAGTTTAACAATCGCTATTTAGCAGAAAACAGTCTCTGCCAAGTCGAACAAAAACTGCTGCAAGGATTCAATCAAAGCCTGCAATCAAAATCGTTTATGCACTTATCACGTTAACCCTAAAAACTCATGACAATTTCAGGTAGAATAGCCGCCTGTTTTCGCTAAGTTTATTGATCCTTCATGCGTTTAAAATCCCTAAAACTGGCAGGCTTTAAGTCTTTTGCCAACCCAACGACTTTCACTTTCCGTCATGGTATCACCGCCATTGTCGGGCCAAACGGCTGCGGCAAATCCAACGTGATTGATGCCATTCGCTGGGTGCTGGGTGAAACCTCTGCCAAGCAGCTACGTGGCGGCGCGATGAGTGATGTCATCTTTGCAGGTACGCAAGACAAAGCCGCCAAAAGTGTGGCCAGCGTTGAGCTGACCTTTGAACACACGCAAGATGAGCAAAATGGTATTCGTCATGAGTTCAATCTCTATCAAGAGCTGTCCGTCCGTCGTCAGGTAAACTTGGAGGGACGCTCAGATTATTTCATCAACGGGACGCGCTGTCGCCGCCGTGACGTGGTTGATGTGTTCTTGGGTACTGGACTTGGCGCGCGCAGTTATGCGGTCATTGAGCAAGGCATGATTGGGCGTATTGTTGAGTCCAGTCCCATGCAGCTACGCGAGTTTATTGAAGAGGCGGCAGGGGTGTCGCGCTATCAAGCACGCCGCGAAGAGACACAAAAAAAGTTAGAGAGAACGCAAGAAAACTTAGCCCGACTGCACGATATGCAAAGCGAGCTGGTACGCCAACAAAAAACACTGTCTAAGCAAGCCGCCAATGCTCAGCGCTATGAAGAGATTGCGTTGACGCTTGCCGATATTAAGCAGCAGCTCTCCATTCAGCAGCTCTATCAAGCCAAACATAACCAGCAGCAGCAAAAAATCGCTCATGAGCGTAGCGCTGCCGACGTTGCCACCTTACAAGCCAGCTATGAGGCGCTAAAAGCCAAACAAGACAAGCTTACTGCGCACATCAACCAAGAACAATGGCTAAAGGACGATGCACAAAGTGCACACTATGAGCAGCAGCTCGCTCATCAAAAGGCCGAGCATCAACTAAGCGATGCAACCTCACAGCTGACAGCTATCAAGCAGCAGTTGACCAGCTTGGATCAGCAGCGCGAGCAGGCGTTGAGTGAGATGGACAGATTAAACGCTGAGCAAACTAAGCAGCAAACGACAGTAGCAGCTTTGCGTCCTCAGCTTAGCCAACTGACAGAAAACCGCGACACGCATAAGCGCAATGAGCAACCATTGCAGCGCGCCTGGCATGAAGCGCAAAACCAATTAAATCGCTTGCAAGACAATGCGCGTGCGCTTGAGCAGCAGCAAGCGATTAACGCCCAATCACAAAAACGCTATCAGCAAAGTTATGATAAATGGCAACGTCGCCAGTCAAATTGGCAGCAGTTATGGCAACAACTGCAACAGTCTGTCTCGCCGTCCGATAATGCAAATGCCCAAAAGCCGTCAGATACCCAAGTCTTAAGTCAGGCGTTAGAGACGCAAGTTAGTGAGCTCAATAAACGATTGCAGCAGATCGAGCGGCAGCAAGACAGCGTGGATGAGCGTCTGTCTGAATTGCAGCCACAAGCGCACAACATACAACAACGCCTAATCGCACAGCAGCGTGAATTGAGTGAGCATGAAAAACGTCATGCATTGTTGGCAGGTGAGTACGATACGCTGCATCAGATACTGCATCCAAAACCAGTGCCAAGCGCTCAGCAAAAGGCTGTTGCAACGACGGATTCAATGACCAAGGTTGCTAATTGTGTTGCTAGTCGTTATGCCGAACTAGGCATAACCACAGTACGTGAGCAAATTGAGCTGAGCGCCACAGGGCAAGTGTATGCATCGCTGCTTGATGATGTCTTGGCACTGTGGTTAGACAGTCATGTGCTTATCACTCATAAGACTCATCACTCAAGTGTTAATCATGATAACGATGATTCTCAACAAGCGGATAGTTTATGGCAGGCGCTCAAGCCTCATGCGACCGACTTGCTGACGTATCAAGTGGCACAAAACCAGAATGCTGCTACAAAAAGTAAGTCAGCATTGGAAACGGGTCATAGCTTATGGCTAGAGACTGCTAAGCAAAGTGAAGATAGCGCACGTCAAGTAGACACGTTGAGCAGTCCCTTGTCCAAGACATTACCAGAAGCACTGTCTGACAAGGTATGGACTTTATCTCAATTGATTGTGCAGCCCACCTTGGCGCTGTTTCAGCACTGTTATTTGTATACCGCATCGATTGAGTCAGATGATGATCAAGCTTCTGACGCACTTGCTGACGTTTTAAAAGCGCTGCCAGCGTCCGCTATTTTGCTCACTGCTGATAGATGGATAGTCAGCCGTCAAGGAACCATCAATCTTAGCAAATTTGCTGGCACGCAAGAGGGAAGTAATAGTCAGTTCTTAACCCAGCGTTTGCAGCAGCGTACCCGTTTGCAAGCGTTAGAAGAATTGCTTAATGAGCTTGAAGTAACGATAGAAGATCAAACAAAAGCCATTGCCAAAAACCAGCGTGATCAAGATGCTTTGAGCATCCATGTAGAAGAAGCGCGTGCACAATCAGCTGAGCTAACCCGTGATAAACATCAATATCAGCAGCAGCTCACCACTCAGCAAGCCAGTCTTGAGCGCCTACAAGCGGACAGCAAGCGTCTCATTAGCGACAAAGTGGCTCTCGAACAAGAGCAGCAAGAGTTGGTGCAAGAGCAGCAAACACTCAATCATGAGCAGCAGCATATTGAAGGTGAGATTGCAGCGCTGACGCCCAAGATAGCAGAGGCACGAGTAACCAGTCAGCAATTACAAGCTGAGCGCAGTGAGCTTGCGCGCGCGCGGCAAGCAGATGATGATGCGTGGCAAGCGTTGCAGCTACGTATTCAGCAAAGCGAGATGCGTTTGGAGCATAGCGCCAGCAGTCTGGTGCGGGCGACCGAGCAATATGATAAGTCGCTACAAAGTGAACACGCGCTAAAATCAAGTTATGAGCAGCAGCAACATAAATTGCCCGCCTTACAAGCGGCATTGCAAACCACACAGACTGCGCGTGATGAGCAGCAAGCCATATTGGTAGAGCGCGAAACGGCACTGGCAGCGCTTAAGACAGAGTATGCTCAGCAACAAACGCAGTTAGAGACGGCGCAAGATACACTGCAAAATCAGCAAAGCGCACTTGCACAGCACGCCACCGAATTGGCGTTGAGTGCAGCGCGTTTAGAAGATATCAGTCACCAAACGCAGGACGCTCTCACAGCATTTTATGAGGTAAGTCATCAGTATAAAGCGGCGTCAAACTTGCAGCCGCAACAACGAATGAGTGTTTCAAATTTACTGGCAGATTTCATCGCGCATGATCGCCGTGTACGTCCAGATAAGATTACGGAGCTTGAAAAAGAACGAACCAAGCTTGAACAGCAATTAGGTAAAATTGGCGCAGTCAATCTGGCGGCTGTGGCAGAGCTGGCAGAGGTCAACGAGCGCTTAGAACCACTTGAGCAACAGACCACAGATATTGCATCAAGTATGGAGACTTTGACGCAAGCGATTGCCTCGATTGATGAGACGACTAAGACGCTGTTTATGCAAACGCTCGATGCGGTCAATCAAGAGCTGGCCAATTTGTTTGCCAAAGTTTTCGGCGGCGGGCAAGCCAGCTTGACGTTAAATACCGACGACATGCCAGCCAACATCCCTGCTGACAAACACAAAGCAGAGCAGTGGCGAGCAGGGCTGACACTCATGGCTCAGCCAAAAGGCAAGCGCAACAGTCTTTTGGCGGTGCTATCGGGCGGTGAAAAAACCCTGACAGCCCTGAGTTTGATTTTTGCGATTTTTAAGCAGCATCCTGCACCATTCTGCGTGCTCGATGAAGTCGATGCGCCACTTGATGATGCCAACGTCGCCCGCTTTACCAGTTTGATTCATGAGCTGGCCGATGATTTGCAATTTATCTTTATCAGTCACAATAAGCTGACGATGCAGATTGCCCATGAATTAAAAGGCGTCACCATGCCAAGTGCGGGTATTTCAACTTTGGTCAGCGTGTCGCTTGATGAGGCCGAACGCTATATTTCTGAATAGAACAGAACCATTATAGTTCGACGCGGAACTGGTATGAATTTTTCTTGCTTGCTTTGCCTACGCAGACAGAGTCTGCAAAAAACTCATTCCAGTCCCGCTGTATCAATTTTATACTGAACTCACTATACAGTGCTGCCAACGATATATTAAAGCTCGGATAACAACGTCACACAAGTGTATCGGGCTGACGATAAACGATGACTATATGGTGACGATATGAATTAGCCATGCTAGACTATTGCCATTTATCCCCTCTTATGTATTCCCTTTTGTCATATATTAGGATGTATTTCTCATGACCGCTATTCAGTTTATATTGATTGCCATTGCTGCATTTATCGTGCTTGCAGGGCTATTTATGGTCATTCGTAGCTTCAAGCGTCGCAAAGAAGCTGAAGTTGCAGCGGTCGATTATGATAAAAACGGTATTCCTATCATACCGCGTCATGAGCGCAATCTTATCGACCAGCCAGATTTGGATGATGCGGTCGCTGGCGAGACGAGCATTGGCCCTGACCGCAGTTATTTAAATGCAGTGGTCGAAGAAGAGCCGTTGACTCATTCACATACCAACGTTGATGCGCAGCTAACAGCTGGACGCGGTGACGTGAGTCATGATAACGATATGGTAGAAAATACCGATTATGCTCGCTGGCAAGATGAAGAGCAGCGTACCGACAATGCAGAGTTTGCAGAAACAGCTGAGCAAATGAATATCGAACAAGAGCCTGATGCGTTTTCAAGCTTGATGTCGGCGACTGACAGTCTGATGCCAGCGATTGATACAGCAGACGAGCCAAGCTTCGATAACAACAGTCCTATCCTTGATCAGCATCTGTCAGAGCCAGTCGATGAAGCACAAAACGGCCCCTTGATTAATGCCAAAGACAACATCAATATCACGATTTTGCCGCATCAGTATCGTGATCGTCCTGTTTCTTTCATTCGTGGTCGTGATCTATTGGCCTTGATTGATAAATACGGTCTACGCTATGGCGCGATGAACATGTTCCATCGTTATGAGCAAAAAGACGGTACTGGCATGTTGTGGTTCAGTATGATGGGTATCACGGATGATGGTATTGCGCCTTTTGATCCGCATAGTGTTGCGACCAACAACTATAACGGTGTGGTGGTGTTTTTATCGTTGCCACATCCGCAAGCTCTGCGTAGCTTTGATAGTATGATGAGCATTGCTTATATGATGGCAAGCGATTTGGATGCCATCATGCTAGATGAAGAAAACGAACCAATCACGCCAGAATATAAGCAGCAGCTACGTAACCAAGTTCGTGACTATGAGGGTTAAGCGAACCAGCATCTAAAAGTGGTTATAAGTTTTAAAAAGGCAAATAGCGACTGACGTTATTTGCCTTTTTTAATGGGTTTTCATTTCTTTAAAATATTATCCGAGCATCCTGCAAACTTGTTATCATATCGACATCTTGAATCGCAAAAAAGACGCCGACTATGACCGACTCTACCTTACCAAATAATTCTAAAAACCTATCTGCTCAAGTGGAAAGAAAAGCACCTGCAACATCTGATATAGCCAGTTCGACCGATGGCAGTGTGGTTAATAGCACAGAAATTGTCTCGCGGATGCGCACGCTGATCGAGACTATTATGACGAATAATTACGCGTATTACGTGCTCGACAATCCTACCTTAGAAGACAGCGAATACGATCAAGTGCGCCGCACGTTGCTCGAATTAGAAGAAGAGTATCCAGATTTGGTGCAACCTGACAGTCCGATCAATCAAGTTGGCGATGTACCTTTATCCGCCTTTACTCAAGTGACGCATGATATTCCGATGCTATCGCTGGGCAACGTCTTTGAATACGATGATTTGCGCGATTTCATGCGCCGCGTCAACGACCGTCTTAGCGTCTCACAGCAAAACCCTGAGTATGAGATGGAGCTAAAGCTAGATGGTCTGGCAGTCTCATTGAAATATGAACACGGCAAGTTTGTCCAAGCGGTCACGCGCGGTGATGGGCAAACGGGTGAAGACATCACCCAAAATGCCAAGACCATTCGCAATCTGCCGCTTTGGTTGGCTGATGCTGCCGACATTGAATTGTTAGAAGTACGCGGTGAAGTGCTGATGCCAAAGGCAGGCTTTGAGCGTCTCAATCGACTTGCCGAAGAGAGCGAAGGCAAAACCTTTGCCAATCCACGCAATGCGGCCGCTGGAAGCTTACGTCAGCTAGACTCAAGCGTAGCAGCCAGTCGTCCATTGGCGTTTTATGTGTATTCGGTCAATCAAGGCTTGCCTGAAAATATCGAGACCCAATCAGACGCGCTTGCATGGCTAAAAACCCTTGGCTTTAGCGTCAGTGCGGTGGAGGTAATAAAAAATCCAAGAGAAGCGCAAGCCTATTATGAGTCGGTGATAGAAGGGCGTAGTGATTTGCCGTTTGAGATCGATGGCATGGTGATCAAGGTTAACAGCCTTGCATTACAGCAGCAACTTGGGTTTTTATCGCGTGAGCCGCGCTGGGCAACGGCTTATAAATTCCCTGCCGAAACGGTGATGACACGCTTGCATGCCATCGAATGGCAAGTTGGACGGACAGGACAAATCACCCCCGTCGGTAAGCTCGAGCCTGTCAAAGTCGGCGGCGTCACCGTCAGCAATGTCACCTTGCATAATTTTGGTGAGATTCAGCGCCTTGACGTACGCGCAGGCGATATGGTCAGCGTCCACCGTGCAGGCGACGTCATCCCCAAAGTCACCCGCGTTTGGATCGATCAGCGCCCAGAAAACTCCGAACCTGTCACTTTGCCATCGACTTGTCCGGTCTGCGACTCGCCTGTCGTCTTGCCTGAAGACGAAGCGCTGGCACGTTGTACCGGCGGTCTGTTTTGTCCCGCGCAGCAGACCGAGGCGCTGATTCACTTTGTCTCGCGGCGAGCGATGGATATCGATGGCTTGGGCGCAAGCTGGCTCATTAGCTTTTTTGAGCATGGCTTGGTCAAGACGGTCGCTGATATTTATGAGCTCCATGAGCATCAGGATGAGATGGTCACCTTTGAAAAACTGGGTGAAAAATCGGTTCAAAACATCATCAATGCCATCGAAGCCAGCAAGCATACGACACTGGCTCGCTTTATCTATGCGCTTGGCATTCGCGGCGTTGGTGAAGGCACCGCACAGAACTTTGCTCAGCAATTTGGGGACTTAGATAGCCTGATGGCCGCCGATATTGAAACTTTAGTAAAAACCCCCGATGTGGGCGAAATCACCGCTGAGCTGACGTATAAATTCTTCCGCGCGCCGCACAATATCGAAGTCATCACCGCCTTACGAGAAGCAGGTGTGCATTGGGATAAGGTCGAGCAAAAGGCGACGACGGGTTTGCCATTCGATGGGCAAACGTGGGTCATCACAGGTGCGCTTAGTAGCATGGCACGTGATGAAGCCAAGGCCAAACTGCAAGCGCTGGGCGCAAAAGTCTCGGGCAGCATATCCGCAAAAACCACGGCACTGCTGGCAGGGGAGAAGGCTGGTTCGAAAATGGCAAAAGCGGAAAAGCTGGGTGTCAAAGTGGTGGGTGAAGATGAGTTTTTGGCGATGGTTGCGGAGTAGGGTTTAAAGAAAGAATCTTAGTTATAATATAAAAATATGGGTTTTAAAGGTGTTTCTTTTGAGGTAGTTATAGATATTAATAACTGTAACTACCTTTTTTAAGTCTATTACCTAAAATCTTCTGGAATATAGACAGGCCGTACATCGCCTGCCTTCTGAATTAAACGAACTTTTCTACTATCTGAAATAATAGGAAATTTTTCAATATCTAAAGTTTTTATATGTTCATTCTCAGTGACATTTTCAGATATATAGTTTATATATTCTTGACAGGAAAAACATATTCTAATTATATCTTTATTTAAAATATCACTCAAAACCTCAGTATCGTCTGAGCTTTTGATATGAATCAACCTGTTTCTTATTTCTAGTAGCTCCATCAGGCTCGACCAAAATTTTGTTTGCTTGATTTCTGGCATTTTATATATGTCATTAACAACTAGATTTATTTTTTCTTTCCATGAAATATATCTTTCAATTTGTTCTTTATTATAAATCTCTTTTTTTCTTGTAGTGATTTTTTCCCAAACAAAATCTTTTGGTATAGATAAGTTTATAAAAGTCTCTAAAGCAGTAAAGCTGAATATAATAGATTTTTGAGCTTGCTCGATAAATTCATATACTTCCAAAGTGTGACCTATAATTTTTTCACCATGATCTCTATCTTCTTTTTTCTGTTCGGAAGGTATTATCTTTATTCTATCTTTCAGTTTTTTAATATTCCTAATTGATTCGTTAGCGATATTAACCTGCATGGCAACCATACTTGGAGTCAAAAATTGTATTTTTGAATCTTTAATATTTACTTCTTCTACATCTCGTGAAAGAAACTTATAGTTATCTAAATCTCTAGGAACTAATATTTTAGG
This sequence comes from Psychrobacter alimentarius, assembly GCF_001606025.1. Taxonomy (NCBI): domain Bacteria; kingdom Pseudomonadati; phylum Pseudomonadota; class Gammaproteobacteria; order Moraxellales; family Moraxellaceae; genus Psychrobacter; species Psychrobacter alimentarius. The sequence continues at coordinate 485,292 of NZ_CP014945.1, forward strand.
AGGTAGGAATCTAATATCTAATAACTCTAAAGATTCTTCCTTAAACTCAGATATAAGAGCTATTTTCTCATTATTACTTTCCATATGTATTCCTATTGTAATAAATAAAGTCAACATAAAAAATATTAGAGGCATTTTTCTCGCCTCATTGGATCTCATTAAAATATTATCAAAGCTACTCTTAATTGTATATTTGTAAGTGTCTAATCCAAACCAGAAGTTTTAACTGTACTAAATAAATAATCATAGGCTTCATCTACGACCGAAAGCATTTCTGCTGTCTTCATCTTTATTACTTTTACTGACCAATAGTGTTCATCAAAATATTTGGGTTGTTTAGGTGACTTATCGGCATTGAAAAACCTTTCATACTCTTTTAAATCTTCAGGATAATCGTCTAAATTTTTAGGATTGCGACTTATGTGAAGGATGACCAGTTTGGTTTCGTTTTTATGATTTATAATAAACGGATACCACCCCTTGTCTCCATATTCATGGGGCTCTATATCCCAGAGATAATCAACAAAATTTTCAAAATCAAAATAGCTATCATCGTATACGCTCTCTTCGTATTCTTCGATCTTAGCTGGTGTGTACAACATCGGTTGAAGACCTAATCTTATTCGCTCTTCCACTTTCCACTCAGAAAAGTATTGTTTTGCTAAGGCAATCATCAATTCTTTATCACTTAGATGAAATAATGCAGGTGACTGGATCTCAAAAATATCTCTATCAGTAAGAGGAGCTGCAAACATGCTTTTCATGTTGTAAGCTAGATGTGGTGGAATCATCTGTATATCGATACATAGATTAAGACTATAAAAGTCAGCTGTTAGATGCTCAATGACAATAGCAAAATTGCTATATGTGCCATCACACGTAATTCCTGGATTTCCAAATATCATTTTTTATCTCATTTTCATAAAAGAGTTGAGTATACTCAGTTTTACTCCGCCACCTCTCCATGCGCCTTCACATCACCTTTCTTGCCGTCAGGTTTGATTTCGATCGGTAATACCAGCCCTTTAGCGAATTTGTCTGACAATACATAATCATAGCTACTGGCAGCGACATCGGGCGTGGTATGAATGATCAGCTTCATCTCGTCATCATCGGTCAGCTCATGTGAGACATACTGTTCACTCAACTGATCCAACACTTTAGACAGTGCCTCATTGCTTGCCATACTGATGGTCAGATTATGCTGAGCGGTACCTGCATCTACATTGAAGTAATCGGCATAATCAAGAACGTTTTGGCTATCGAGCGCAAACGGATACTGATAGCTTGCGAGATTGGCAGGCGTTTCGCCACTGGCGATTAGCGACCAATCGATAGTATGGGCAGTAGACGCTGACGTCTCTGCGGTGGTTCCTGAGGCCTCGGAGGATTGACTGGCGGTTTCAGCACCTTGGTCGCAGCCTGTCAGCATCCACATACTGGCCGCTGCGATGATGATCATACTTGTGAGGCGCTTAGCCATCGACGTATCCTCTTTATTATTGATGACAACCACAGTAGTGGTGGGGTCTATAATCGCTATTTTGACAGGTTTCCCAGCGCTTCTCTAGATAAAAGCGCCAAACGATTCACTTTAATGAAACTATTTATGAGGCTGCGGATGTCCTATCATGATTTTTGTCATGATGACCTTAACAAACGCGTATAAAAAAACAGCCATCCAATGATGACTGTTTTTGGTGACTGCTTTTTAAAAGCCAATTTTCAAATATTCTATATTATTAGATTTGGCAGTTTACTTGATACTCTTTGCCGTTAGCCCATTTAATAGCGAAGATGCCTTTGTCGCCTTTCATGTGCCATGCATAGGTTGCTTCTGGGTTTGAGTCATTCACATAGCTTGCTGTATCGCCTTGTACACCGCCGTTTAAGACGATCTTTTGCTCTGTCCATTTTACTTTTGGCAAGGTGGCATTGACCATGGCTTGGTTTTTATTAATAGACTGTTTTGCCATGATTTTGCTGTTATCAGTACAGGTATAAGGGGCTGCTGCCATACGGTCGTAAGCGGCATCCGGCATGCTGTCTTTCACAGGTGTGTCTGATGCATTCGGCGTCGTTGGAGCCGTGGTGGCACATGCACTTAGTAAGGCAAGGGCAGGTAAGGCAGTTACAATTTTAGTTAAAGTATTCATCGGGTTCTCCAAAAATATCAGAATTATCGTACATTTCTATTTAACAATGCGTTAAGCATATAGCGCTTATGGTAACCAAAAGCGTTCTTGGAGAATGTTAGAAATTGTTTGTTACATGTTTGCTTCGTTACTCGATCATTGACTAATGTAACACTTCTTTCGGATAAATTTGGAATAACGCCACAGGTGAGTTATCAATCTTTAGAAGAAAAATTTACTGGCATAAAAAAGCGCGTATCAACTTTATGGTCGATACGCGCTTTTTATAAAGCCAATTGAACTATTTGGTTTTGCGTGGTGGTAAACCCGTATGCTGGGTTTGGAAGTTGCCTTTACTCACCCGTTTTTTGGTGTTCTTGCTGGTAGTGTTTTTGCCAGCATTTGGGTTGTTTGAAGAAGTATGACTACGCTTCACTGAGTCATTGCCAAGACGACTGTTCTTTTTGCGCGCAGACTGGTAGCTGTCTTGCGCCGCATCGCGACCTTCTAAGCTTGCATTGAATGGCGGAATCAAGCAGCCACGGTTTTTACCAATCAAATCACTACGACCCATGTCTTGCAATGCCTTACGCAGCATTACCCAGTTTTTTGGATCATGATAACGCAAGAACGCTTTGTGCAATTTGCGTTGTTTGCCAGACTTGACGATATCCATGTCGCCTTCATCACGACTGATTTTACGTAATGGGTCTTTGTGGGTGTGGTACATGGTAGTCGCTGTCGCCATTGGACTGGGATAAAACGCCTGTACTTGGTCAGCGCGGTAGCCATGACTTTTTAGCCAAAGGGCAAGGTTCATCATGTCTTCATCACGGGTGCCCGGATGGGCGGCGATGAAGTAAGGAATCAGATATTGTTCTTTGCCAGCTTCTTGGCTGTACTGCTCAAACATGGCTTTAAATTGGTCATAACTGCCCATGCCCGGCTTCATCATTTTTGACAGCACGCCTTCTTCAGAATGCTCAGGCGCAATCTTGAGATAGCCGCCAACGTGATGACTGACCAGCTCTTTGACATACTCAGGGTCTTTAACCGCCAAGTCATAACGCAGACCAGATGCGATAAGGATTTTTTTCACGCCTTTGATATCACGTGCTTTGCGATATAGCTTAGTCAAATTACTGTGATCGGTCAGCAAGTTTTCGCAGACATCAGGATAGACGCAAGAAGGCTTACGGCAGTTCTTTTCAATGGTCTCGTCTTTACAGCTCAGACGATACATATTGGCTGTTGGCCCGCCAAGGTCAGATATCACGCCAGTATAGTTAGGTGCGGTATCGCGAATGGCTTCTACTTCGCGCAAGATCGATTCTTCTGAGCGATTCTGAATAATACGCCCTTCGTGCTCAGTGATCGAGCAGAAGGTACAACCACCGAAACAGCCGCGCATGATATTGACCGAGAACTTAATCATGTCATAAGCAGGGATGCGTGCATCGCCATAGCTTGGGTGCGGCAAGCGCGCATATGGCAAATCAAACACGTAATCCATCTCTTCGGTTGAGAGCGGAATCGGCGGCGGATTGAGCCAGACATCGATAGAGGTGTGAGAGTTACCTGCGCCGCTGCTATGACGCTGCACCAGCGCACGCGCGTTACCCGGATTGGTCTCAAGATGTAGGATGCGGTTGGCATGCGCATAGAGAACAGGGTCAGATTTGACATGCTCATAATCAGGCAGGCGAATGACCGTTTGCTCGCGTGGTGGCATTTTGAGCTTATGCTTACGCGCCGTCATAGGCTTATCAAAACCGCGCAGTTGCACCACTTGTGTCTCTTCGTCTACTTGCTCAGCGTTGATAATCTTATTGCTGACAGGTTCTGCGACAAAGCCCTGATATTGCGAGGACATGGACGACGGCATCGCTTGTCCAACAGGAGAGTCAGATGGCTTGTTTTGCTCAATTGAACAGCTATCAACGTCTTCGGTCATCACATACGGGTTGATAATCGGATCAACACGGCCAACAGTATCGACATCGTTACTGGCAACTTCGGTCATGCCTGCTTGCCAATGACGACGCGTTGGGGTCAATAGATAAGACGTACCACGCAACTTACTCATTTGCTCAAAGCTATACCCTTTTGAGAGACCGTGCACCACATCGACGATGGCACGCTCAGCATTACCATAAAGCAAAACATCGGCACGCGCATCCATCAAAATACTGCGGCGGACTTTATCCGACCAATAATCATAATGCGCGATACGGCGCAAACTGCCCTCAATGCCGCCTAAAATGATCGGCACATCAGGATAGGCTTCACGGCAGCGTTGACTATAGACGATCGCCGCACGATCAGGGCGTTTGTTGGCCACATTACCTGGAGAGTACGCGTCATCGCTACGAATCTTGCGATCAGCGGTATAGCGGTTGATCATGCTGTCCATGTTGCCTGCGGTCACGCCATAAGCATAGACAGGTTTGCCAAGTTCCATAAAGGCGTCTTTACTTTTCCAATCGGGCTGAGCAATGATGCCAACGCGAAAGCCTTGCGATTCTAGCAGGCGACCGATGATCGCCATACCGAAGCTTGGATGATCAACATAAGCGTCCCCTGAGATGATAATGACATCACAGGCATCCCAGCCCAAATCGTCCATCTCTTTTCGGCTCATGGGCAGATAAGGCGCAGGCTCGTAGCAGCTCGCCCAATGTTTGTCGTAATCATAAAGTGGTTTGGTGCCTTGTTTAAAGGCGGTGCGGGCAATGGTATCGGCAGACATGGGCGGACCTGTTGATTAGAAAAAATGTACTAAAAATATAGCCGCTATTAACGAATATGTTAATGCTGGAATGGATGGCTAATTTAAAAACGCTCATTTTAACATGAATTCGACTCAGGTAGGGATAAGTTATTGATAGCGTGAGAGAAACTGCATACATAAAGCAAGTTATTAGCCAATGCACGTAATAATAAAGTCAGGTTAGTAAATTGACTAACAACTGTCTGTTTTCATAAAAGCAAGCGTATTTTTGAATATAAGCAAATAGGATTTGGCATAGGTTTTGCTCCAGCAATAGTAGGGCTTATTGGTGTGCATTCATGCATAAAAACAGTGCATCAATAAAATTTTTTGGGATAGATAAATGTTTGGAGAGAAGATGAAACCATCATTTGCTGGGCTAGATGCTGTTGCACTAAATCCTGTTGGGCTAAATAAAGCCAAGATTTTACCAAAATCATGGTCGCGCCTTTTGCCACTGTTCAGTGTACTGCTGTTGGGAACGATAAGTCGTGCCCATGCTGCGGCAACAGAGACCTTGACAGTGGCACAGCTGCTTGAGTACCAAAACATTGCTTGGATTATTTGGGGCGGGGTATTGGTGTTCTTCATGCAGGCAGGTTTTGCCTTGCTTGAGAGCGGATCAGTACGCGCAAAGAATGCGGTCAACGTCATGATGAAAAACTACACCGATATGTGTATCGGTGGGCTAGCATTTTATTTGGTGGGTTTTGGATTAATGATGGGCAACAATCATTCAGGGTTTGTTGGTACTGATCATTTCATGCCAGTCGATTTGTCCAATATGGACTGGGCGGTAATGTTTTTTCAGATGATGTTTGCAGCGACAGCGGTGACGATTGCGAGTGGCGCGATGGCAGAGCGAGTATCGTTTATTGGTTATGCGGTCGCTGCGTGTCTTATCTGCTTATTTATTTATCCAGTATTTGCCAGTTGGGTATGGGGCGGCTATTTTGGCGGGTCAGGTTGGTTGGCTGAGCTTGGGTTTATTGATTTTGCTGGATCTACCGTGGTGCACTCTGTCGGTGGCTGGCTAGCATTGGCGGGTATCTTGATCATTGGCCCAAGGCTTGGCCGCTTCGCACCGGATGGATCGCCCAGATTGATTGCAGGCCACAACATGACTTTGTTGGCGCTTGGCGGTTTTATCTTATGGTTTGGTTGGTTTGGGTTTAATGCGGGCTCGACGTTGTCTATCACAGGCAATATTGGTCTGATCGCAGTCAATACCTTCATCGCGGCAGTGAGCGCGGTCGTAAGTTATATGTTGATATCAAGAACGCTCAATAAAGCGATTTTGCTCAGTGACAGTGTCAACGCAAGCTTGATTGGTTTGGTGTCGATTACCGCAGGCTGTGCCACAACCTCGCCTATCTTTGCCATTATCATTGGGGCGGTGGCCTCCGTCGTCTATGTCTTATCAACGCAAGCCCTATTGAAGCTCAAAATAGATGATGTGGTTTCGGCGGTTGCCGTGCATGGCTTTGGCGGTGCATGGGGAACGTTGGCGGCGGGATTGTTTTATACAGGAGATTTATTCAACCTATCACGATTGGGCGTACAAGCGTTGGGCGTTGGTGTGGCGCTCGCTTGGGGATTGGGATTGGGTCTCGTGATGTATAAGCTGATTGATTTAAGCTTTGGACTAAAGGCAAGCCGTTTACATGAGCAGCGCGGCCTTGATTATACTGAGCATGCTGAGCTGGGTTATCCTGAATTTCAAAAGCAAATGTTTGATACCAAAAATCTAACCGAGCGGCATTTATAGGAGCAAACGGATGAATATGGATACTCAATCAGTAGACCAAACCGTGTCCGCGATGGCAGATGTATTGGCAGAATACCTGAACCCTGAAGAAGTGCGTCTGCTCACTCGTCAGTGGCAACAGTATTCGACAGTCTCTGTAAAAATGATGCAGCAATGCGTATTGGACGCGACGAGGCGCTATCCTGAGTTACAAGTGTACAAGTCTGATATTCGTAAAGGTTTTTGGGATACGATGCAGGCAGACAATCTGCAAACAGCGGACAGCCATAGCAAGGACGTAACTGAAAAAATACCTACGTCTGAAGTGGTGGAGGTGTTTTATACCGTGATGGAAACGCTGAGCAAGCAATTGACCGCATCAGAAAGTCGCAGTCTGTTTCAAGATGTGCACCAAGCTGTCTCGCAAGAACGCACCTTTAAGGGGCATGTTATCAATATGAGTCAGTTTTTAGAGGGTAGTCGCCCACTTGTGCCTGATGATGAATACTTGTTGAATAATGTGGTGCAGCTTGTCTATGTGTGTCTGTGTGACATTGCAGGCCCCGTCGAAGCAGATGACATTTTGTTTCGAGCCGCTGAGACGGCCAAACAAAGCTATCCAAAAGCCGTCGTCGAAAAGCTGTTTTGATATGTTAATTGTGCACGTTACGATCACGTATAAAGCGTATTCATAACGTGCCACACATTCAAACAATCCCTGAATCGGACAAAAATACTGTTAATTGTCTAACAATTGAAAGGGGAAAGTCACTACGTCAAAGGCAAGCGCAAAAGGCAGTAAGATCAGTTTCTGCGCAGCATTGGTGCCACTGCGGTTGATTTGGTCTTGCTGCATTTGTGTATAAAAGCTGACCGTATAAGGTTTGCTCAAAGCGCGATAATTTGACTGAATCATGCTTAAATTACTGACCTGCGGATAAATAGCCCCTTTGACAGGAATGCTAAAACAAAAGCGCTGTGCATCAATACGTTGATCACTGGCAGAGGTACAATCACGGCCATTATTTTGTAAAAAGAATTGATAATCTGAACGCTTGAACTCATCTTTTAATTTGGCGTAAGACAGCTTCATTTCTCCTTGAAAGTAGCCATTATTATTGGGAACATAAAAACTCATGTCGTTATCAACTTGAATGTTCTTTGGTGTCAAATTGCTCAATAAGCTGACCATCTCCGTACCGCCTTGGGTCAACACATAGCTGTTTTTTTCACCAACGATGACCATGGTTGCATTGGGCGTTTTTGGTAGGGCTTGAGCAGGGCGACCAAAAGCCACAATCTGATCTTCAGACAAAATGGTTTTTGTCGTTTGAGTACTAACTCGGCTATTGCTCTCTAGCAATGAGCTGGTGGCACAGCCTGAGCTGGCGAGTAATGTAGTGAGCGCTGCGCCTATAACGACTGTTTTTACATTCAACTGTACTTGCAACGTCTTTTTATGTTTGTGGCTATCTGCTTTTTGCGGCTCATTAAAGGCAGGGTCTTTGTACTGGCTCATAGTAGGATTTCCTTATCGATACCGATGCTATCTGGTGAATGATGCTGATTGATGATGAATTTATAACTCGTTCGACATAATATCGATACACTGCAGGCTAGAGGCGACTGCGACACATTTTCCTTGAGTGCTGCGAATACAGAGGCTACAAAAAATGTATCTCAGTCGCGCTGTCTTGTTTTTACAGTGAATCGATTGTATGTCGTTTTATTTATGATCAAACTTTCGTTTACATCTTACTCTGTTTGATTAAGGTTTATCCACTCATCATTGACCACATTGAGCGATTATCTTTGATGATCACAGGCGTCTTTTTAATCGAGCAAAATTTTTGTACCACTCTTAGTAAAATTCATCACAAACTGACTGGTAAAATGACGCACGTTATTTTCATAGGTTAGTAGGCCGCGCGTAAATTGATGGTAGTCGTTCATGTTTTTGGCGTTTACCATCAGCATAAAATCGGCATCACCAGACACTTCATAGCAGCTCATGACTTGCGACTGTGCATGCATCAAGCGCTCAAACCGATGCTGCATAGAGTTATTGGAGCGCGCCATCTCTATCATCACAACGGCCGTCAGCCCGTAGCCTACCTTGTTAGGATCGACAATAGCGACTTGCTTGGTAATGACACCATTGCTGATCAGTAATTGGATGCGGCGTTGGGCTGTGGCAATAGACACGTGAACCCGTTCTGCCACTGTTTTTAAGGGTAGCGTCGCATCATCTTGTAGCAAATTCAAAATCGCTTTGTCGATCGCGTCCAAATTTTCGCTCATCCTATTTCTCTCAGTACTGTATTGTTATCGGTTTCATGTCATTATAAGTTGTCACTATAAATCAAAAAGTGATAAATAATTCAGATATCAGCAAAAATACAATAATTTTGCTCATTAATGATGATAGATAGAGAAATTTTATCCTAGAGCATCAGTACAATAGACGTTAACAACCGATGCTGCTCTATAAAAATAGCAGTCAGCTTTTTTACCTCTATGGTTGATTTTTGCTAAAAGAAGACAGTACTTCTGGGATAAATATTGCAAAGCCTCTGAAGTATGAAGAACACAGCAAGCAAGAAAAATGTATCCCAAAATGACGCTGCTTTGAACGCATCTCTTTTATGCGAAAATGACTATACTCAAATTTATGGTGTTTATATGTCTACCTCAATGCTATCGAATGTATTTGCCAATACAGTAGCAACCGCTGTTTCGCGTGTGCCTTTGCCGACCATTTGGACAGCAGGTAGCATTCAACAACGTATCTTGATAATGGGTGTGATATTGGCCGTGCTATCCAATGTATTGTTTGGCGTACTTTATGCTTATAGCAGCTTTCTAGCGCCGTTATCAGGCACGCAAGTATTCATCTGGCGAATGCTTGCGATGTGGGCGGTGTTGATTGGGTATTTATGGGTGAGTGGCAGCTTTGGTCTACACATCAATAAGCTAAAAGCATTACGCACCGTAAAGCAATGGGCTTGGCTACTGTTACCAACGCCGATATTTCTCAGTCAGCTTTGGTTGTTTGTATGGGCACCCGTGAATGGTCAAGGCGTCCAAACAGCGATGGGGTATTTTTTATTCCCATTAATGATGGTGATATTTGGCTGTATTTTGTTTGGCGAAAAGTTGAGCCGTCTACAATGGCTGGCAGTGGCACTGGCGGTATTGGGCGTGGGCAGTGAGATTGTGCGTACACAAAGTGTGTCTTGGGCAACGCTGTGGGTGTGCGGTACGTATCCTATTTATTATATCTTGCGCCGTATGCAAGGTATCGGTGCGATCACTGGATTGTTGGTTGATTTGACCATTTTTGCTCCCTTTGCTTTGGCGTATTTATTTTTCTTTGAGCCAAGTAGTTTGACGTTGGTGACAGGTTCAGGTTTTTTTATTGCGATGCTGGCAGGATTGGGACTGCTTAGTGTGTTGGCAATGAAAACCAACATTGATGCCAGCCAAATGCTACCAGTCAATGTTTATGGCATGATGAGCTATTTAGAGCCGGCATTGCTGTTTATTTTGGCTATAACGATATTGGGCAATCCTTTTGAATCGGCCATGATTTATAGTTATGGATTGATTTGGCTTGGCATTGCTTGTTTGATTGTCCACGGTGTGCGTCAGTTCCGCCAAGCTCATAGAGACATACAACTAACAAAAATGGTGGAAGCAGTTTAAAATATGGTTATTAATTAAAGAATAGCTATAAAACAAATTTGCCAAATAAAAAAGAACGATTCACTATTAAGTTGAATCGTTCTTTTTGTTATTTTTCGGTGAAAAATGATATCAATATATTATGTACTGCTAATATCAATTTTCTTGCTTGCTGTGCCTGCGCAGACAGAGGCTGCAAAAATTAATATCAGCAGTACCGTATCGCTTTTGAGATATGTTGATTATAGCGGGGTTTAATTTTTTGAACTGTAATCAATAACCTTTTACCCTAGATGCTGCTTAAAGCCGCGCTGCTTATCACGTTCCCAATCACGGTCTTTAAGAGTTTTGCGTTTGTCGTGCTGTTTTTTACCCAATGCTAAGCCAATTTGGCATTTCACCAGTGAGTTTTTCCAGTAGCAAGACAAGGGTACGCAGGCATAGCCTTTTTGATTGACCGCACCAAATAACTTTTCAATTTCACGGCGATTGAGCAGCAGTTTACGGGTACGCATACTGTCAGGGCTGACGTGCGTTGAGCTGGATAACAACGGCTGAATATGCGCACCAAATAAGAAAGCTTCGTTGTTGCGAAAGATCACATAAGCTTCCGTGATGGTCATTTTCCCCGCGCGAATCGCTTTTACTTCCCAGCCTTGTAGCGCCAGACCAGCTTCAAAGGCCTCTTCAATAAAGTACTCATGACGCGCCTTTTTATTGGCACAAATCTGATTGTCCGGTTTTTTTGATTTTTTTGACATAATTTCTCCATAAGAGCAGGTAAAAATACAGCGCTCTTATATAACTAATCCTACTAATTCCTCATGCTAATCCTATCATCAAGCTTGTCTTTTGTTTGATAGATAAGACAGATGAGTCGAACCAAGTATTGTAGCAAAGCCGCTGATGAAAAGGTAAGTCAGCTGTTAGGACAAATGTAGCAGATAAGTATTAAGTTTGAGCAAAATTTGCTAGCATATGCCCTAATATTACCGAACTTATTAGTCACGCTATGAGCATTCCTACGTCTTCTGCCAATTCATCAAAGCTACACACCAAAATCTTGTATCCGGGTACTTTTGACCCCATTACCAACGGTCATGTGGACTTGGTCACGCGCGCCACCAAACTGTTCGATGAGGTGGTGATTGCTGTCGCCTCAGGTCATCATAAAAAACCGCTGTTTAATTTTGAGGAGCGGGTATCTTTGGTCAAAACCGTATTTACGGACTTGCCGCAGGTGTCGGTGATTGGCTTTGAAGGACTGCTTGTCGATTTCATGCGCGAAAAAAACGCCACCGCCGTCTTACGGGGTTTGCGTGCCATGTCAGATTTTGAGTATGAGTTTCAGCTGGCCAATATGAACCGCGAGCTTGATGAAAACTTTGAAGCCGTTTTTTTGACGCCCTCTCAAAATTACTCCTTTATCTCATCGACCATGATTCGTGAAATTGCCAAGCTTGGCGGTGATGTGAATAAATTTGTCCCACCCTGTGTCTCGCAAGCCTTTATTGAAAAATTGAATCTTAGATAGATTGGATTACTAAATTGGATTACTAAGTAGGTATAGTCGATTTACTTTAAAATCGAGACAGTGCGACTGGTATACATTTTCCTCGCGTGCTGCTAAGACAGAGGTGACGAAAAATTCATACCAGTCACGCGTTATCCTCTCTTGTACCGACTGTATTTAGCATCAACTATATGACAAACGATTTGAGCAAATTAAAAAGGAGCAGTTTATGGCGCTATTAATCACTGATGAATGCATCAATTGTGATGTCTGCGAGCCTGCCTGCCCGAATGAGGCGATTTCAGAAGGGGAAGATATTTATGTCATTAACCCTGATTTGTGTACCGAATGTGTGGGTCATTTTGATGAGCCGCAATGCGTGGTGATTTGCCCTGTTGACTGTATTCCTCATGACCCAAACCATGTCGAAACCGAAAATGATTTGTTGGCCAAATACAAACGTATTACAGGTCAGTAAATGATGGAACAAGCATAGGTAAGAGTAGACGTAACACGTTTTAGGGACAAAACCATGACGACAGATGTATTTCAGTCAACAAGCGATTTTGATCAAAAGCACCTTTGGCATCCATACGCCAGCCTGCCACCGACTTACCGCAATATTGTGATTGACCATGCCGATGGGATTTATATTGTCACCCAAGATGGGACGCGCCTGATAGACGGTATGTCATCGTGGTGGGCGAGTGTGCACGGGTACAATCATCCCGCGCTCAATGAGGCGATTGTGCAACAGTTAGGTAAAATGGCGCATGTGATGTTTGGCGGTTTGACCCATCAGCCCGCCATCGACTTGGGTAAAAAATTGCTCGATATCGTTCCTGCGGGACTTGACGCGATATTTTATGCCGATAGTGGCAGTATCGCGGTTGAGGTCGCCCTAAAAATGGCGTTGCAGTATCAAGTGGCGGCCAAGCGCCCAACCAAGCAGCAGTTTGCCTCAACCCATTCGGGCTATTACGGTGATACGTGGCATGCCATGAGCGTTTGCGACCCCGTGAATGGTATGCACAGCTTGTATGGCAAACAGTTGCCAATGCAGCACTTTGTTCCAGCGCCGCCACTCGGATTTGAGCGTGCTCTAACGACGGAGGATCGTACGGCCTTATCTCAGTTCTTTGTCGAGCACGGCGCGCAGCTGGCGGGTTTTATCATTGAGCCGATTATTCAGGGCGCAGGCGGCATGCGTTTTTATAGTCCTGAGTATTTACAGCTACTGCGTGAGTTATGTGATGAACATGACGTATTGCTGATTGCGGACGAAATCGCCACTGGGTTTGGTCGTAGCGGTAAGCTGTTTGCTTGTGAGCATGCTGATATCACTCCTGATATTATGACGCTTGGTAAGGCACTGACGGGCGGTTATATGACCTTTGCAGCGACTTTATGCACGCGCAAGGTTGCAGATACCATTCACCATAGTGATTATCCAGCGCTGATGCATGGCCCAACCTTTATGGGCAATCCGCTCGCTTGTACCGTTGCGTGTGCGTCGATTGACTTGATATTGTCCTATGACATCGAAGCACGCACGGCAAATATGCAAGCCATCATGGAGCAGCAATTATCCCCAGCCGAGCAGCTAGCGGGTGTGGCCGAGGTACGTTGTTTGGGTGCAGTCGCTGTGATTGAGCTGCATGAAGCCGTTGATATGCCCATTTTTCAATCGCTGCTGATTGAGCATGATATTTGGGTCAGACCCTTTGGCAAGCTGGTATACATCATGCCGCCTTATATTATCACTGATGAAGAGCTTATCACCTTGTGTCAGGCACTATTAAAAGTGGTCCGTACGTATTTAGAAAACCGAGGTCAACCATGAGTGTGTTATTTGTCTCCGGTATCGATACCGACATTGGCAAAACCTACGTCACAGGCCTGCTTGCTAAGGCGCTCATGCAACAAAGGGTAAATGTCATCACCCAAAAACTGGTACAAACGGGCGTCGCAGTCGATGAATGCAGCGGTGAGATGAGCATCGCCGATGATATTGTCATGCATCGCCGATTAATGAGTATGCCGTTACAGCCATGTGATTTGGATTTTACCACTTGTCCTTATCGCTACGAAAAACCTGCATCACCGCACCTGTCCGCAGCATTAGCTAGCCAGCCACTCAATATTGAGGTGATTACTGAAGCCACCAAAGCATTGCAAGCTGATTACGATGTGGTATTGCTCGAAGGCGCAGGTGGTTTGCTTGTGCCGATTACAGATCGCCTACTCACTTTGGATTATATTGCTGAGCAAGGCTATCCTATCGTGTTGGTTACGTCGGGTCGTTTGGGCAGTATCAATCATACATTACTCAGTTTAGAGGCCATCACAGCACGCGGTTTGTCTGTAAATAGTGTGATTTATAATCATATCCATGATGATGCTGAGCAAACGGATTTTGAGATTGCCAATAGCACGATTGATTTTCTGCAAAAACATTTAGCCAAGCATCATCCCCAAGCGCATTGGCTACAGATACCGTGTCTAAAGGATACTATAAGTGGTAATATCGAAACATTGCCAAAAGAACTGCCGGAAAAGGCGTGTTTATCTTTACCAGAAGGTTTTATTTGACCCATTTGTGCTGCCACTGAAAATAAATCCAAAAGACGCTCGCAGATGGTCATAAGTTTGCTATACTAGCGCGCTTGGTAGACTAGGCAATCGCCGCTGCACACTGGCAACAGATGGCGCAGGGGAGGAAAGTCCGGGCTACATAGGGCAGCGTGCCAGCTAACGGCTGGGCAGGGTAACTTGACGACCAGTGCAGCAGAGAGTAGACCGCCTTTGGTATCCTAGATATCATCGGTAAGGGTGAAAGGGTGCGGTAAGAGCGCACCGCGTGGGTGGCAACATTTCACGGCATGGTAAACTCCACGCGTAGCAAGACCAAATAGGCATCGGCATGGCGCGGCCCGCGTTCGATGCGGGTAGGTTGCTTGAGCGTATCAGCGATGATACGCCTAGAGGAATGATTGTCCACGACAGAACCCGGCTTATCGGTTTACCAAACCTTTTTTATTGTTTGTGGTAGTAACCATTGCAGTTAACTTGAATGAAAATTCAATTTTTTGCAAAAAATGCTCTTTAGGGGTTGACGAGAGTCAATAGCTTGGGCATAATGTGCAGCCTAAAACGGCGATGTAGCTCAGCTGGTTAGAGCGCATGACTCATAATCGTGAGGTCAAGAGTTCAAGTCTCTTCATCGCCACCATATTTAGTAGTATTAAAAAAACCAATCCTTTGTGATTGGTTTTTTTTTGGCTTAAATAAATATACAGAAGACAGGAATAATAGGCGTAAACTCAATAAAATTGATACGAGTTCCCTACTGCTTTCTTGCTAAATCATAGGTTTATCTGTTTAGAAACAGATTAATTGTTGTAACTTATGTCCCGCTTACTTATCATAGGGACTGTTTTCGGTAAAGTCCTGTAACGTCATGTCTGTTCAACTACCCCCATATCGTCCTATCAAGCATCGCAGTGGCTTAAAAGTCATGGGTGCAGCATTCCACGCTTTGCTCATGCGCGAGCTGCAAACGCGCTTTGGCGGTTATCGATTGGGTTATTTATGGGCGCCGCTAGAAATTTTATTCCAAGTCGGTATTTATTTAATAATTTTCGGTACTATAATGGCTCGAGTTCTACCAGGAATGGACTATAAGTTATTCTTAGTAGCAGGCTTAGTATCATTTCGAATGATGAGCACCATTGCAACGAGGGCGTTAGGAGCAGTAGAGGCAAATCAAGGTCTCTTGATGTATCGTGCTGTACGTCATATTGATGTCATTATTGCTCGCTCATTTTTAGAATTAGTAATCTACTTTTTTACTTTTATATTCTTACTAACTGTACTTGCTTTCATTGGTATTCCTATCAGTTTTGCGCAACTACATGTCGTGATATTTTGTTGGATTACACTATTTTTATTTGGTTTTGGCCTTTCAATGATCATGATGGTTGTAGGCTACTATGGTGGTGAAATCAGTAAAATTATTAGTTTAATTTTTACTATTTTATATTTTGCTTCTGGAGTAGTTTATTCTATTCATATTATTCCTGAACCTTACATAAGTTATCTATTGTATATTCCTTATATTCATAATATTGAGCTAATGCGAAATGCACTATCACCCACTTATCCTATTCATAATATTGATATAGGATATTTTCTGAAATGGACGGTGGCTGTAAACTTTTTAGGATTACTTATGTATAAAGCAGTAGAAAGAGATCTAATACGTTCTAAATAAATCATCAAACGTGGTACCAGTTTTAACTTAGGGCAAGCCTATGATTGAAGTTAAAAATGTTTCTAAGTCTTTTATGACCAAACAAGGTCGACACTATCTATTCAAAAACCTAAATCTAACAATCGGTGACAAGCAAAGTGTTGGATTATTGGGAAGAAATGGTGCAGGTAAATCTACTTTACTGCGTATTATTTGTGGACTAGATAAGCCCGATCATGGCGAGATTATTACTAACTCAACCATCTCATGGCCGGTTGGCGTGGCCGGTGGTTTTCAGGGTAGTTTAACAGGTCGCCAAAATGTCCGTTTTGTTTGCCGTTTATATTCAAGCGGGCCATATATCGAAGAAAAAATTCGATTTGTCCAAGAGTTTGCAGATATTGGTAATTACTTTGATATGCCCGTCAAAAGTTATTCGTCAGGAATGAGAGCACGCCTAACTTTTGGTTTAAGTTTGGCCTTTGATTTTGATTATTATATGCTCGATGAAGCAGGCGCTGTTGGAGATGCTGCTTTTCGTAAGCGCAGTGAAGAGATTTTAGCTGCGCGTCGGACGCAAGCAGGGTTTTTAATCGTGTCGCACAACATTGGTGATATTAAGCGTAACTGTGACATTGGTATTGTATTAATGGATCAAACAGCACATGTCTTTGACGATACAACAGAAGCGATTGAAGTTTATGAAAAGCATATCCACAAAGCAAAAAAATAAGATAATCAACTTCTCGCTGTTTATCGGCTTGGTAATCCTACCTTGGGTACTTGTGATATTTTATGTCATGACGCTGGCACACCCACGTTTTATTTCTACCGCTGATGTGGTGGTAAAGCAGGTAAGCGATACCAGTGTGCCATCTGGTGGGGGGCTGTCGGCTTTACTGGGTGTAAACAGTACCAGTAAAGAAGATGCGACTTATTTGACAGAGTACATTCTGTCCAATGACATGGTGAAGCAACTTGATAGTAAGTTCAAGTTTCGCGAGGCTTATTATGTAGATGGTTCAGATCCAATCTATGAGATTGCTCCTGATGCCACGCAAGAGGAGTTACTTGCGTATTTCAAAAAGCGCGTACATATCAATCTTGATGAAAAAAGTTACGTGCTTTCAGTGTCAACAGAAGCCTTTGATTCAAGGTATGCTTTTGAGCTTAACAAAACGATTTTAAATGAGTCTGAACAGTTCGTAAACCGTATCTCTCAGGAAGTTGCGCGTGATCAGCTGGTGTTTGCAGAAACTCAGTTGGATGAATCGCAAGAGCGACTTAATGATGCCAAAGAGCAATTATTAAAGTATCAGAACGAAAATGAGATTTATGATCCAGAATCGAATGCTCAGATTGTTAATCAACTAATAGGCAGCTTGCAAGCGCAGCTTAGCTCGTTACGTACGGAAGAGCGACAGCTATTGAGCTATTTGAATCCAGATGCACCGCAAGTTGTGTCATTGAGAAGTCAAATCAAAGCAGTTGAAGAACAAATTGCTCAAGAACAAACCAAACTGACATCGCCGAATACGACTAAATTGAACCGTCAGGCAATACAGTTCGAGACCATCAAAGCCGATGTTAATTTTGCAACTGAGTTATATAAGTTATCGTTGTCATCACTTGAAAAAGCGCGCTTAGAAGCATTTAAGAAAATGAAAAACTTGATTGTTATCTCAACGCCGTATGAAGCTGAAGAAGCAACCTATCCACGTCGTGCTTATATAATTTGGACATCGCTCGCTTTACTCTTGATGCTTTATGGATTTGTGCGCTTAGTGATGGCAGTTGTTCGTGATCATCGCAGCTAGTTTGGATAAAATAGATATCAGTAATGATCGAGAGATCAGCAAAGGAATATGACGCATGAATATGAAACCACGTGCTATCGTGACAATGATAAGTTTGGCAATGGCAGCGATGAGTATGCCAGTCATGGCAGCCACCAGTTATGCTGATCAGATATCAGGCTCTGGCTTTGGTACTAGCAACAATAATATGAGTCAGGACCAAAATCGCAACAATATTAATGTTTCAACACAAGCATTTGCAGGCGGTGTACCCGGTCAAGCGACCACACAAGAAGCAGTTAATGCAGCAAGCTTACCAAGTCAGTCAGTCATCAATACCACACGTCCTTACCAAGATATTAATACGCAAGATATGATGTTTGGTGAGCAGCTATTTCGCGGTGCATTCTCAACCACGTCAGGCTCCACGTTCAACGATAGCTATGTGATTAACCCTGGTGATAATGTGCAAGTGCGCATGTGGGGCGCTTATCAATATGCAGCGACCATGACCGTTGATCCACAAGGTAATATTTTCTTACCAAACGTTGGACCCGTGCGTATCTCTGGTGTACAGAATGGTAGCTTGCAAAATGTGGTCAAAAACGCTGTCAGCCGTGTTTATCGTTCAAACGTAGGCGTTTATGCTTCTCTTGAGCAAGCGCAACCTGTAAAAGTGTTTGTCACAGGATTTGTCAAACAGCCAGGCTATTATGGTGGGCTTGCAGCAGATTCAGTCTTATCTTATTTGGATAGAGCTGGCGGTGTTGACCCAACGCGCGGTAGTTATATTGATATTCAAATCAAACGCAATGGTCAGATGCTACAACAAGTCAACCTATATGATTTCCTACTTGCAGGTAAATTGCAGGCCTTTTCATTCCGTGATGGCGATGTGATTACAGTAGCGCCGCAGAAGAAAACGTTTGCAGTAAGTGGACAAGTTCAAAATGAGTATACGTTTGAGTTTGACGTGAACGATTTGACCATCGGTGATGTGCTACAAGTTGCTAACCCAGCAGCCAATGCAACCAATGTCAGTATTACTCGTAGTGCAGGGCGTGCGCAAACCGCAGAATATTATTCTCTTGCCGATGCACAAAACGTTCCTGTTTATAATGGCGATCAAATGGTTGTGACCTCAGATCGTTACGCTGGCACAATCGCTGTACAGGTGCAAGGTGCTCATACAGGTAATGGCGCAATGGTGGTGCCATATGGTGCTCGCCTCAAAGATATCATTCCACAATTACAGCCGAGCCCGCTCGCCAAGCTGACACAATTGACCATTTATCGTCAATCTGTTGCTGAGCAACAAAAACGTATGATTAATGAGTCGCTTGATCGTTTAGAAGAGCTAACGCTTGCTACGCAGTCTACAACCCGTGAAGAAGCAGCGCTTCGTCAGGATGATGCTAACTTGGTCAAACAATTTGTGGCCAAAGCTCGCAATGTAGAAACTGATGGTCGCATTGTGGTCGTGCCAAATTCATGGCAGGATATTATCCTGCAACAAGGCGATATCATCGAGATACCAGCGCAAACATCAATCATTACGGTGAATGGACAAGTGCGAGCACAGGGCGCGCTTACCTTTAACCCAGATTATACCGTTGGGGACTACATTGCCAATTCTGGTGGTTTCTCTGATAATGCTGATACCAAAGAGATCTTAATTATTCATCAAAACGGTGCTAGTGAAGTGGTCAATACTGCTTACCGTATCCAGCAGGGTGATGAGATTATGGTATTGCCAAAAGTCAAAACCAAGCGCGTAGAAATCACTCGTGGTCTATCACAGATTGTCTATCAATTGGCTATTGCAGCTAAAGTGGTGTTAGATCTATAACAATTACTAGCGATAATGTAGATTGACGCAGTATTAGTAAGTAAGACAGGGACTAATAATGACAAAAATGGTAGCAGATGAAAGTAAAGTAGAGGTAGCTACCTCTGATAATGCACAGTTTTTGTCATCGCCTAAGCATTTGATACCTAAGCGCCTAGCAGTCATTGGCAAGGGCATGAGTCGTAATAATCAATTGCTATCTCAAGTACTGCAAGCGGATATCCAGCGATGGTATCCGTGGTCAAGTTTACAGCAAAAAATACTGTATGCTCCAATGAGACAACCCAATGCTTTTATCGGTTGGGGTCATAAAAAAAGCTATCAACGAGCCAATAAGACTGCTGTTAAGCACAATCTGGCTACTTTGAGTATTGAAGATGGTTTTTTGCGCTCGTTAGATTCAGGTATCAGCAGTCGTCATGGATTGAGTGTGGTTGTCGATGATGTGGGTATTTATTTTGATTTGACGAAAACCTCACATCTAGAGCAACTTATCATTACTCGTATTAAAAGCGATGTCAAATCTGAGCAACGTGTACAAGATGATAACCATTCTCAACAGTTGATGTCTCGTATATGTAATGAGAGACTGAGTAAATACAATGCAGTCATGGACTGTCCATCATTAGATGAGTTGATTGATGAACAAAATCCCACTACGGTAAAAAGTGCTTCCAAATCCCATGTCTTACTCATTGATCAAGTGGCAGGCGATGCTTCTGTTCAAGGGGCTGGTGCAAATAAAGGCCAGTTTAGGCGCATGTTAAAATCTGCTTGTCGCAATCATCCGCATGCACATATTTGGATAAAAGCCCATCCTGCCGCAAAAACTGGCTATCTGACCAATTTAAAGCTGCCCAAAAACGTTCGAGTCTTAAGTCAAGCACTCAATCCAATGTCATTATTAGCGCAGGTAGATCACGTCTATACGGTCAGCTCTCATATGGGCTTTGAAGCATTGATGCTTGGCAAAACAGTGCATTGTTTTGGCGTCAATTGGTATAGCGGTTGGGGTCTGACTGATGATAAGGGCGCACCAAAACGTCTGCTAAAAACCGTCCAGCAGCGTCGTCAGGGTATTGCAAAGACGTTACTAGGTAAGAAAAAACTACCATACTCAGCTTTACTCCCTTTACTATCTGCTAATAAAGTTGATGCGACATTAGAAACCTTATTTTATAGCGCTTATATAGATTATAGTCGATACGTTGATCCAGCGACGAGACAGGCTTGTGACATCGAGATCGCGATTGAGTGGCTGGTCACCAATCGTCACTGGCAAGCGTGTCTTGACAGTCATTTAACCATATATGAGTTTAGTCGTTGGAAGCTTCCTTTTGTCAAAGCTTTTGTTGGCTTACCGCGTACAACATTGTTTGTTAAACCCAAACCACGTCTGAAAAATATATTGCATCCAGATCATCTTCGGGTCAACTATGACCAGCCGCTGCTTGTTTGGGGCTTAGCCAAACGTCAGCAATTACAAGAAAAACTACAAAATAAGCTTACCAGTCCGCCTACTATTTACTGCATGGAAGACGGATTTATCCGCTCAAATGGCTTGGGCGCGACGTTGTTGGCACCCTTATCAGTGGTGATTGATAAACAAGGCATCTATTATGATGCGACCCAGCCATCAGATTTAGAAACCTTACTGCGCCAATGTAAAGCATTAAGCCCTAAGCAAAAAACACGCGTCCAAACACTACAAAACAAATTATTGACTCAGCGAGTGAGTAAATACAATGTTGGGGCTAGTACCAATAATTTATCCAGTTCTTGGATGCAAGAAGCCAAGCTATCTGGAAAAAGCCGTATTTTGATTATTGGTCAAGTAGAAGATGATTTGTCAGTGCAGTATTGTGGGTCAGCTATAAAGACCAATAGTGGCTTGATTGAGCGGGTTTGCAGGGATAATCCTGATGCATACTTAATTTATAAACCGCATCCTGATGTGGAAGCAGGACTACGAGTAGGTAAGGTCACAGAATCTTGTTTGCGTCAGGTGCAAGCAGTTGCGTATGATACTGCCATGCCTGATTGTTTGGAATGCGTCGATGAGATTCATACTATCAGCTCATTGACTGGTTTTGAAGCCTTGCTGCGCGGTCTAAACGTGACCTGCTATGGCTTGCCTTTTTATGCAGGGTGGGGACTAACAACAGATATTGATGCGCATCTAACGCCAAAAGACATGTACCTACAAAGACGCACACGAGACACTATGTTGACGCTTGAGCAGTTACTGTATTGTGCTTTGATTCGCTATCCATTATACCGTCTGCCCAATGGCTATGGTCTTGCGCAAGTAGAACAAGTGATTGATTATTTGTATCCGCTTGCAGACACTTCTAATGAAACCTTGCAAGTTGAAAAAACCAGTAAAAGAATACGTTCAGTGTCTTCATCGACATCGATGATATCAACTTTATCTGCTGCTGTTAATCATACAGAGATCAAACGTCTCGCCACCACACGTTTTATGCAGCAACGTCATCGCTGGCAGCAGCGCCTACGTAAAATGTCTCGTTAATCTTATCTATCTGTGTCCTAGAAATCCATTGCGACAAGCAGGGGTTTTTTCGGTATAATCAACCACTTGGCACTTTTGTGCGTGCTCGCAATGCAGAGCCACACCCTTTTTTATCCTTCAGTTAATGGTAATTGATTCCTATGGCAGCTTCGATGTCTCACTTACTTACTCATCGACATGTCTTGCTGTTACAGGGAAAGATGGGCGGGTTTTTTAACCGTTTTTCGACATTTTTACAGACTCAAGATATTAAAGTCAGCAAAATTAACTTTAATGCTGGTGACGCGTTCTTTTATCATCATCCCAATACGTATGAATATACAGATACGTTGGCGCAATTTTCTGCTTGGCTACAAGCTTTTATTGAAAAGCATGACATTGATGCCGTGGTGTGTTTTGGGGATTGTCGTCCGCACCATACGCAAGCAGGCTGTGTAAGTGAGCAATTAGGTATCTCGTTTTTTGTATTTGAAGAAGGGTACTTGCGTCCTGATTACATTACCTTGCAAGAATACGGGATTAATGGTTACTCGCGTTTGAATACCGCTGACATCAAGGCACTCAAAAAAGCCAATGACCATCCTCTTTATACTCACAATCGTTTTTATCGTTTGAGCATTGCTGCGATTGTTTACTACATCGTTGCTTGGATATACAAAAGCCGTTATCCGCATTATTCACATTATCGTGGTATGACCGCCTGGCAAGAGGCAATCGCTTGGCTAAAGGCTCCTTGGCGTAAATTGAGAGGGTATTTCCCAGATAAAAAACTGCAAAGTATGCTGACCACGCAAGAGAGCGACAATTATTTTCTCATCAGTTTACAAGTGCACAATGACTCTCAGATTACTCATCACAGTGATTATCGTGATGTGGTGCAATTTATCGATGAATCTATTGCGAGTTTTGCAAAGCATGCTGATCAACAACAGCTGCTGGTCTTCAAGCATCATCCACTAGATCGTGGGCATCGCGACTATCGTGAGTTGGTGTCTAGCTTATCAGAGCGCTATCAAGTAGCCAATCGTGTTTTTTACGGGTGTGACATGCACTTGCCAACGCTCATGAAGCATAGTATTGGCATGGTGACTATTAATAGTACGACAGGCCTACAATCGGTATATCACAAAAAACCGACTAAGGTTATGGGCCGCGCAATTTATGATACGCCCAAGCTCATAGATCAAAAGGCGCTCAAAGATTTCTGGAAACGACCTGAGAGTCCGGATAATGAGTTTTATCTGCGATTTCGTGAGTATTTGATCGAGCAAACACAACTTAATGGTGCCTTTTATGGTCGATCGCCATGGATGTATAAATACTTACAGCAAGCTGAAAATAACGCTATAGAGCTCTCTGAAACGAAGACACCCCACTAGTTGATTTATCATCAATTGTGGCTAGCAATCATTGCATGAGTAATGAATCAAGCTTTGATAAGTGTCGTACTTTCTGTCTTTACTGTTTCTCGCTTGTCACTTCACCTGTTAATCGCATCTCTCATAATAAAATCGCCTTACTTTGCAGTGGAAAACTGCTAGAATACCCGTTGGTTTTATTTTTCTATCACCCTTAATTTAGTAGGCGCTTTGTGACTGCATTAGCCAATATTCGTAACTTCTCAATCATTGCCCACATTGATCATGGTAAGTCGACGCTTGCCGATCGTTTTATTCAAATGTGCGGTGCCTTGCAAGATCGCGAGATGCAGGCGCAGGTGCTCGACTCCATGGATATTGAGCGTGAGCGCGGCATCACTATCAAAGCGCAGTCGGTCACTTTGTTCTATGATCATCCAAATGGTGAGCGTTATCAGCTCAACTTCATTGATACGCCAGGACACGTCGACTTTTCTTATGAAGTATCACGCTCACTAGCGGCTTGCGAAGGTGCCTTGCTGGTGGTTGATGCCGCACAAGGGGTGGAAGCGCAGTCTGTGGCCAACTGCTATACGGCAGTTGATCAGGGCTTAGAAGTCATGGCAGTGCTCAATAAAATTGATTTGCCGCAAGTTGAACCTGAGCGCGTCATTCAAGAGATTGAAGACATCATTGGTATTGATGCTGTGGATGCCCCACGAGTATCGGCCAAATCTGGTTTGGGCGTAGATAAGTTATTAGAAGCCTTGGTTGAATTTATTCCAGCACCAACAGGTGACCGCGAAGCACCGCTGCAAGCACTGATCATTGATTCTTGGTTTGACAGCTATTTGGGTGTGGTCTCTTTAGTGCGTGTACGTCAAGGAACCGTCAGAAAAGGCGATAAAATTTATATCAAATCGACCAAAGAGGCGCATCCAGTTAGCTCTATCGGTGTCTTTACACCAAAGCCTTTAGATACAGGGGTTTTAGAAGCGGGTGAAGTTGGTTTTATTATCGCGGGTATCAAAGACATTGCTGGGGCACCAGTTGGGGATACGATTACGCATTCTAAAACGCCTGATGTTGAGCGTATTCCAGGTTTCAAACAGATTACCCCGCAAGTATATGCTGGCATGTTCCCAGTAGATTCCAATGACTTTGAAAAATTCCGTGAAGCGTTACAAAAACTACAGATCAACGATGCGTCACTATTTTTTGAACCTGATACATCTGATGCATTGGGTTTTGGTTTCCGCTGTGGCTTCTTAGGCATGCTGCACATGGAAATTATCCAAGAGCGCCTAGAGCGCGAGTATGATTTGGATTTGATTACTACTGCACCGTCAGTTATCTATGAGATTGAAAAGAAAAACGGCGAGGTAATTCATATTGATAACCCGTCAAGATTGCCTGAGCCGAACAACATCGAAGAATTCCGTGAACCAATTGCGCGTTGTCAGATTTTAGTGCCACAAGATTACTTGGGTAATGTCATGACGTTGTGTATCGAGCGCCGCGGTGTACAAGTTGATATGCGTTTTATGGGCAAGCAGGTTCAGCTGGTTTTTGATATTCCGATGGGTGAAGTAGTCATGGATTTCTTTGACCGTCTAAAATCTGTTTCGCGTGGTTTTGCCTCATTGGATTATAACTTTGAGCGTTATCAAGTTGATAGATTGGTCAAAGTCGATGTACTCATCAATGGTGATAAGGTTGATGCATTGGCAATGATTGTTCATCAGGATCAAGCACGTTTTCGTGGCAACCAGTTAGTCATTAAGATGAAAGAGTTGATTCCACGTCAGATGTTTGATGTGGCGATTCAAGCGGCGATTGGTAGTCAGATCATTGGTCGCAGTACGGTAAAAGCGATGCGTAAAGACGTACTGGCCAAGTGTTATGGTGGTGATGTCTCACGTAAGAAAAAACTGTTGTCTAAGCAAAAAGCAGGTAAGAAACGTATGAAGCAAGTGGGTAATGTAGAAATCCCACAAGAAGCGTTCTTAGCCGTATTGAAAGCAGACAGTTAAGGATTAACAGCCGGTAGCTAATCGCAAAAATTCCTATTATTCGGTTTTTTTACATATGGGTTTTTTGCATAGTAGTATGTTAAATATAGTGGGTCTTATCGTTAAAGCAGCAGAGCAAGCTGTTCATTAATAGGCAATTTGGTATGGATTTTGATTTTAATTTAATTTTAGTGCCGTTGACGATAGGCTTAGGTATTATTTGGCTGTTGGACAAATTGGCGCTGAAACAGCGTAAGACGCGTGGGCATGGCAAAGAAAGCTTATTGGTACGCTGGGCTTATGATTTCTTTCCTGTATTGGCAGTGGTATTGATAGTACGCTCGTTTTTGATTGAGCCTTTTAATATTCCTTCGTCTTCTATGGTACCAACGTTATATACAGGTGATTTCATTGCTGTCAATAAGTATGCTTACGGCGTGCGGCTGCCGCTAACTTATAATAAAGTGTTAGATACGGGTGAACCCGAACATGGTGATGTGGCTGTATTTCGCTATCCTGAAAATCCTAGTATTTATTATATCAAGCGCGTTATTGGCTTACCGGGCGATACAGTCAGCTATAACCAAGGCACTTTATCTATTAATGATGTACCCGTTGAAACCAAACCCATAGATTTTGCGGCAAATGCTGAGTTGACGTCACAGCTGTATTTGCCAGGGCAAGCAGGTCCAGGACAAGTGCTGACAGAAGAGAGTGCAGCTACCATGGGTCAACAGGAAGAAGATGTGGCGCAGTACTTTCAAGAAACACAGGGCGAAAATACACATCTGGTACGTTATCTGAATGGTATGAATAGCGCTCAGTACGCACCTTTTTTACAACAGCAATCACCAGAAGTCATTAATTCAGAAGGCACTGAATGGCGTATCAGTGTGCCAGAAGGCCACTATTTTGTTATGGGTGATAACCGTGATCGAAGCGCTGATGGCAGGTTCTGGGGCTTTGTACCTGACGAGAATCTGGCTGGTAAAGCTGTTTATATCTGGATGCATAAGCCACCAGGGTTAAACTTACCTACCTTTGAACGCAATGGTTCTATCAATTAATGAGTGCAAGAGTCTCTATTGTTTGATTTACCAATAATAGTTTTATGCTAATATTATGACTATTTAATGAATAGCTACTTTTAGTATTCAGATTTTTTAAACAAACGCTAGTATCAATTGTTATTGACCAGTAGAGGGCTAGGGTAATGCAACAGTTATCTGGATTGGCGACGCAGCGCGGTGCAAGTGTGACAAGCATTGTTTTGACTATTATCCTTTTAGGCGTTGCGATCAAACTGATGGTTGCAATCATACCCGCTCAAATTGGTGATTATCAATTGACAAAAACATTAAGCTCCCAGCTTAGAGAAGCAAACAATAACAACGAGACCACCAAGCAGTTCATTGAACGTGTTGATAAACAGCTATCTATCAATGCTGATTATGACACCAAGGCTGAAGATGTCATCATCTTTACTGATAAGAAAGTAGGGCAACTGGCTATTCGTAAGCAGTATGCCGTGACCAATAATTTTTTCGGTAATGTTGATATCCTCAATCGCTTCGAAGGCGATATTGATATGGCAACTACCAAATAGCTTAATCATTTTTTAACTTTCTCAATAAGACTTAAATTTCCTTTATAGAATCAATCACTACATACCATTATTTACTCAATCAGTAACACAGAAGGGATAACCATAAGCCACGCATGAAACCAACTTCGCAACATTCCCAAGCGGTTCCTATTCCCCAAAAAAATAGCACGTCTGTCGATACGCTTGTTGTTAGCTCAGAATTTATTCAACGGTTAGCGGTATTAACGCGTAAGTTGGGTTATGTCTTTAACGATTTGAGTCTCCCCAAACTTGCATTGACGCATCGATCGTTTGATAGCAAAAAAAACTACGAGCGTTTAGAGTTTTTGGGCGATGCACTTTTAGGAATGATCGTAGGAGAAGCTTTATATCACCGTTATCCTGGTCAGAATGAAGGGCGTCTGACACGTATGCGTGCGACTTTGGTACGTCAAGAGTCATTGGTGATTATTGCCCAAAATT
Organism: Psychrobacter alimentarius; assembly: GCF_001606025.1. Classification (NCBI taxonomy): domain Bacteria; kingdom Pseudomonadati; phylum Pseudomonadota; class Gammaproteobacteria; order Moraxellales; family Moraxellaceae; genus Psychrobacter; species Psychrobacter alimentarius. Next base: position 513,009 of record NZ_CP014945.1, read on the forward strand.
TAGAGCTTTCTAATCATCTGATATTGGGTGTCGGTGAGCGTAAGGGTGGTGGTCGTAACCGTGCTTCGATACTGGCTGATGCAGTAGAATCTTTGATTGGTGCTATTTATTTAGACAGTCAAGATATGGACATCACGCGTAATTGTGTTCTTTCTTGGTATGGTGATTTGATTGATAGTGTGAACGATCAAAAGGCGTTAAAAGATGCCAAGAGTCGGCTGCAAGAATGGCTACAGTCTAAGCAGTTTGATTTGCCAACTTATGAGCTGATGGAAACTCGAGGTAACGCGCCAAACCAAATTTTTGTCGTGCGTTGTCATGTCAATATCCAAAATTGTACTGATATTACAGAGTCTGGTGAAAGCCGCCGTATCGCTGAACAAAAAGCGGCAGAGCTTATGATCAATCAGTTACATAAATTACCAAATTCAGCCAAGAAGCGTTCGTAATTTTTATGAGATTTACTATAAATCTAAAATTATGATACCTTTTTTAAAAATTATTTTAACAAGTACTTACTCTGCATATCTTAGAGATTGCTTGTTCTAAAACCTTATCTATTTTCCAGCTGATACTGGTTTCGCTTTTTAGAGCTGACCTAACCATACTGCTTTCTGCTGGTTATAAACCCTATAGGATTAACTATGCACAATCATACTGATTTGCCACCGAACAATGAAGATAGTGCCAACGATATGACCGAAGATACACATATGACGCCAAAGCAAGTAGACCAAGACAGTGCTGATACCTTGAACGAAGATTTCGCATCAGAGAATGATTTGGCGATTGAAGAGTTCTTTGCACCAAGCAGTCATACGCGCATCGCTGACAATTTTAAGGCTGGTTATGTTGCCATCGTTGGACGTCCAAACGTTGGTAAATCGACCCTGATGAATCATTTGTTGGGTCAGAAATTGTCTATTACTTCACGTAAACCGCAAACCACCCGTCACCGTATTCATGGCATCTTATCCAATCATGAGATGCAAGCCGTGTTTGTTGATACACCAGGTATTCATCGTAATGAAGTGCGTGCTATCAATGAACGCATGAATAAAGCGGCTGTCTCTGCGTTAGTAGACGTTGATTTGGTGCTATTTGTGGTTGACTCGGACCAATGGCGTGACGATGATCTATTGACGTTGCAAAAGCTTGGTGATACAGACTTGACCGTGGTACTGGTGATCAATAAATCAGATACGTTAAAAGACAAAGGCAGTGTGTTGCCGCTTATTGAGACCTTTAATGACAGCTTTGATTTCGCTGATATCGTACCAGTCTCAGCGCTGAAAAATCAAAACTTAGATCGTCTGCAAGAAGTGATTGTGTCTCATTTGCCAGTCGCTGATCCTATTTACGACACAGAGCAAATTACTGACCGCTCAGAACGATTTTTGGCCAGTGAAATTATTCGCGAAAAGATCATGCGCAGTGCCGGTGATGAAGTGCCTTACGATTTGACCGTACAGATTGATGCTTTTAAAGATGAACCGGCCCATGTTGATCCAAAGACTGGTCGCCCGCGCAAGGCTTGTACTTTTATCGATGCCACTATCTATGTAGAACGTGGTGGTCAAAAAGCCATTATTATTGGCGACAAAGGTCAGCGTATCAAGCAAGTTGGTATGGATGCTCGTAAAGACATGGAACAACTTTTTGATAAAAAAATCATGCTGACGCTTTGGGTAAAAGTGAAGCGTGGCTGGTCTGATGACGAGCGTGCGTTAACAAGTCTTGGTTACTGATAGGACGATTATAATAGCCTTGCGTCAGTCAATTTAATATATGCAAGGCTCAATGCTGAGGTAATCAAAAATGCGTAATGAAGCGTTAGTCGGTTATTTATTACATCAGCGCCCTTATCAAGAAAAGCGTGCCTTATATTATTTGTTTTCTCAGCAACATGGTGTGATCCACGGAGTGGGAAAAAAAGGCGCGCCACTATTTATGCCTTTGCAGCTTTTTGCGACAGGCAAACGTGATCTGAAAACATTCAGTCAAATCGGTATTGCATCGAATAATCCTTCTCAGGTCAAAACAACGACAGAAGAAGAGACTGTTATAAGCTCATTGCCTTACGAAAACATCACTGGTCAACATCAATATTCGGCATTGTATTTAAATGAAATACTATGGCGACTGTTGCCGAGTGAAGACCCAATGCCAATATTGTGGCAGCATTATCAAAATAGCTTACAGCAACTCAGACAGCCCTTGAGTGCCAATGAGCTGCGTTTGTGTCTGCGCCAGTTCGAACAGCGCTTATTTAATGAATTGGGTTTTACCTTGGCGTTGACTCATGATAGCGTCCAAAACCCTATTGACGCCGATAGTTCTTATCGGTTTTTGCCTGATGTGGGTTTAATGCCTGTTTTACAAAATCCGGCGCAATCTGAAAATTTAGAGAGCTCGACAAGCCAAAGCATTTTTATGGGCAGTGATATTATAGCGATGGCGCAATTGGGCATTACTGAAACCACGCTTAATCAATGGTCAAAACTACATCGTTATCTGATTGATCATTTGCTAGACTATCAGCCGCTGCAAAGCCGTTTACTATGGCAACAGCAGCAGCGTTATCAATAAGAATTTTATCATTACTAACCTAGCTTATGCCTCAAAATAAGAACAGTGTAGTGGGGCAGTTTTTAATTTCTCCTAAATATAAAGCTTGCTGAAAAATTTATACCAGTAAAAATTACTTATAAGTCAACTGGGCATCATTATCAAAAGGATTTCTTATGACCAATACATCATTAGAGTCATCGAACAGCACGCAAAAAAAACCTTTGTTGGGCGTCAACATTGACCATGTTGCTACATTACGTCAAGCGCGAGGTGTGAGTTACCCAAGTCCTTTGGATGCCGCTCTATTGTGTGAAAAAGCAGGAGCAGACGGCATTACCATACACCTGCGTGAAGATCGCCGTCATATTCAAGATTCAGACGTCTATGAGATAGCAGAGCAATTAACGACTAGAATGAATTTAGAAATGGCGGCAACGACTGAAATGCTAGCGATTGCTTGTCAGGTTAAACCATTTTGGGTCTGTCTGGTGCCAGAAAAACGCGCAGAGCTGACAACAGAAGGGGGGCTCGATGTTGCAGGGCAGGTTGCTGGATTGACAGAATATATTCGTACCTTACAGACCGTAGGTACGAAAGTTTCCTTGTTCATTGATCCAGATGACACACAAATCTCTGCCGCCATCAGCTGCGGGGCAGATGCTGTTGAGCTACATACTGGCGCTTATGCTGAAGTATGTTTGACAGAGGATACGGGCGCTCAAAATGCTGAGCTAAAGCGGATCAAGCAAGCCGTTGCCTTTGCTCAAAGTATGGATCATAAACTTCTGGTGAATGCAGGTCATGGTCTGACACGTGATAATGTTAAAGCAATCGCGCAAATTGAAGGTATTTACGAGCTGAACATCGGGCATGCGCTTATCGCTGATGCTATATTCGTAGGCATTGAACAAGCCATTGTTTTGATGAAAAACGCCATGCACGAAGACAACTAATGATAGGGTTGATCGGTTTTAGGTATCATCGCAGTGAGTAGGATGGTTTTCATTAAGTTTTTGTTTGACAATGCCTGATTGGTTGAATGATATAAGATACATTGCTTTATTATAAGCAACCGTTGGACAATACTTAATGTGACCAAAATGACCTCTAGGAGTGCCACTATCGCCCCAGAATTTGGTGTAGTGGCGCCTATTGCCTACTCGTAAGCTTAGCGTACTGTATTTAAGGTTTAACGATTGCTGATTTATTAACACATCTACTTGAGCATCATAATTTTTACTGTTACTTTTATCTATAAATACCAAAAGCATTGTGCCACCATCTCTTTGGCAGTGTCCTTCTTCAGTAGATAGACACACAAGCACATCCTCTTTCCTGATATAACTTTCCGCTTTGGCTAATGCGAGTGAGCGCTTTACCTGACTTTGAATACGCTTGGCTTCCATACTTGCTAGTTTTGTTTGTACCGCAGGTGCTGCCACAGTCACTAAAATTGCTAATATAGCCACGGTAATCATGAGTTCAACAAGGGTAAAACCTTGCTTTGCAATATGGTTCGCAATGTTCTTACTTACGATGACTTCCGTCTTATGTCTCGTTGTTTTAGTAAAAACAGGATTTTTTCGAGACAGAACAAAGTAAATCATAGAGCAGATCAGCTTATTAAAGAGAAGTGAGATAATGACAGTCAGTTTTCTATAAGGTAAACGTCTCTTATAAAGTGGTTTCATAAAATAGCGTTATCTGTAATAAATCATTCGATTTCACAGCCCAGTTTGGCTTATTGGGTAGATATTGTATTTTAATGGAATAATGTTGGCTTTTTAATTATAAACAGAATATATGTCTACTGTCAAAAAATGTTTCAATTAGTGAATGAAGGTTTTTAATAATAGAGAAAAATTATCAACTGTATTAAAATACGCTCAGACAATAGATGCTGTTACCTTTACAATCTATTGTGAACTGACATACAAAAGATAAAAAGCGTAAGGTGTGTTAGTTCTAGGTAACTTCAGCTGGTTATTGTGTTTTAGTTACAACATTATCGTGTAATAATGTGTAGCTGGTTAACGAAAAAAGTTGTAAACTGAATTGATAATCGCTAAGCTACTCCTTAATTGGTTGTGCTTTGTAACTTTAAATGCGTGAAAGATGTCTACTTTAGAGCGTCTTGAAAATCGGTTTTGCTTAACGCATCACTAAAATTATCCTTTGGAGGAAGTCCATGAAATTGAATAAAATTGCTCTAGCTCTGGTTGCCGTAACAGCTGCACCTCTAGCAGCTAACGCTGGCGTAACGATTAGCCCATTGTTACTTGGTTATCACATGACTGAAGAGTTTAGTGATACGTCTGATAAGCAACGTGAAGTTCTTACTACAGGCAAAAACCTGCAGAATAATACTGATTTAGCTGGTAATCCTAACGGTGGCGTAGCTAAAGAAAGTAGCTTATACACTGGTGCTGCACTAGGTATCGAATTGACTCCTTCTACTCAGTTCCAAGTAGAGTACGGTGTTTCAAACGCAAATGGTGAAGCGTCTGAAGATTCAGCAAAGTCTGGTGCTAACCGTTTTGACGTAGAGCAAACCATGCTTTCTGGTAACTTCTTGATTGGTACTGAAGAATTTACTGGTTACACCGACAGCGCACTTAAGCCATACGTATTGGTAGGTGCTGGTCAATCTAAAATCAAAGTAGAAAACCAAGAGACTTATGTTTCTGATCTTACTGGTGAAACAGTTAGTGCTGGTACTGAAGTAACAAGTTCTAAAGACACTATTGGTAACCTAGGTCTAGGTGCTATGTATCGTATCAACGATGCACTAAGCCTACGTGGTGAAGCTCGTGCGATTCACAACTTTGACAACAACTGGTGGGAAGGCATGGCTTTGGCTGGCCTAGAAGTAGTACTTGGCGGTCACTTAGCGCCTACAGTAGCTGTACCACCAATGGAAGAGCCAGTAGTTGACAACACTCCAGTAGTTGTTGTTGAATCTGATCTTGATTCTGATGGTGATGGTGTAGCTGATAGTATCGATCAGTGCCCAGGTACTCCAATGAACGTAGTTGTTGATGAAGTTGGGTGCCCAGTACCAGTAGATATTACTGATGAACTGAAAATGGAACTACGTGTATTCTTTGATAACGACAAATCAGCTATCAAAAATCAGTACAAGCCAGAAATCGCTAAAGTAGCAGAGAAGATGCGCGAGTATCCTAACTCTACAGCACGTATTGAAGGTCATGCTTCTAAAACAGGTCCTTCAGCACGTTATAACCAACGTCTATCTGAAGCTCGTGCCGTTGCTGTTAAATCTATGCTAACTAACGAATTCGGTGTTGCTCCAAACCGTCTATCAACTGTTGGCTATGGTTATGACAACCCAATCGCACCAAACGATACTGAAGAAGGTCGCGCTATGAACCGTCGTGTTTATGCCATCATCACTGGTGACAAAACAATGACTGTTGAGCAAACTAAAGATATGGTTGTTCAGTAAGTAATAATCGATTGATTATATTGTTAAATATATAGTTACAAAAAAAGCTACCTAATGGGTAGCTTTTTTTATTTATACATTCAGAAAAGTAAGTTATTACATAAATTTATGAAGCAATAATGTTATACTACCTCCCGAAACATTCTGTAGATTGACAGAATGTACATTAGCATAGCTATCTGTATGATGAATTTATCAGTATAGATATATGATTGTATTGAAATTATCTTATTCTAAATATTTTACCTATTGTAAATTCTATCGTGAATAAACCTTCGATCTCTATCTGATTTATAAAAAACGTTTATCCAGCGGCGCTTACTGCTACTGCACTTTTTTAAGACAAAACGAGCATTTTATATGGCGAACGATATCAAACACCTGCGTAACATTGCAATTATTGCCCACGTTGACCACGGTAAGACGACTTTGGTTGATAAGCTATTACATCAATCTGGTACTTTTGGTGACCGCGCAAACATTGCTGAACGCGCAATGGACTCAGGTGATATTGAGCAAGAACGTGGTATCACTATTTTGGCTAAAAACACAGCCATTCGATGGACAGATCAAACTTCAGAAACTGAGTATCGTATCAACATCGTTGATACCCCAGGTCACGCCGATTTTGGTGGTGAAGTTGAGCGTGTAATGTCGATGGTAGATTGCGTACTTCTAGTGGTAGATGCTGTTGATGGTCCAATGCCTCAGACTCGTTTCGTAACGCAAAAAGCATTCGAGCAAGGTCTAAAGCCGATTGTTGTTATCAATAAAATTGACCGTCCTGGCTCACGCCCTGACTGGGTAATGGATCAAATTTTTGATTTGTTTGACAATCTAGGCGCAAGTGATGAGCAGTTGGATTTCCCAGTTGTTTATGCTTCAGCTTTGAATGGTATTGCCGGTTTAGAAGCAGACGCTTTAGCTGATGACATGACGCCGCTTTTCAAGACCATTGTTGATGTTGTACAGCCACCACAAGTGGATGCTGATGCGCCATTTCGCATGCAAATCTCAAGTCTAGACTATAATAGCTTCGTTGGTGTTATCGGTATTGGCCGTATTCAGCGTGGTAAGATTTCAACGAATACGCCAGTCACTGTCATTGATAAGCATGGCAAAACACGTAACGGCCGTATCCTTAAGATTATGGGTTATCACGGTCTTGATCGTATTGAAGTAGAAGATGCACAAGCAGGTGATATCGTTTGTATTACTGGTATTGATGCACTGCATATTTCAGACACAATCTGTGATCCTAACAACGTTGAAGCATTACCAGCACTAACAGTAGATGAACCTACGGTTTCTATGAACTTCCAAGTAAACAATTCGCCGTTTGCTGGTCGTGATGGTAAGTTTGTGACGTCACGTAATATTCGTGAGCGTCTTGAGCGTGAACTGATTCATAACGTAGCACTACGTGTTGAAGATACTGAATCTCCTGATAAATTTAAAGTTTCAGGTCGCGGTGAGCTACATTTATCTGTATTGATCGAAAACATGCGCCGTGAAGGGTTTGAGCTTGGTGTATCAGGCCCAGAAGTTATCGTGAAAGAAGTAGATGGTAAACTTCAAGAGCCTTATGAAAATGTGGTTTTCGATATTGAAGAAGAGCATCAAGGCTCTATCATGGAACAAGTTGGCTTGCGTAAAGGCGAGATGACCAACATGGAGCTTGATGGTAAAGGTCGTATGCGTATTGAAGCAACGATACCAGCTCGTGGTTTGATTGGTTTCCGTTCAGAGTTCTTAACGCTGACTTCAGGTAGTGGCATCATGACGTCAAGCTTCTCACATTACGGTCCGCAAAAGATCGGTGATGTTGGTGGTCGTTCTAACGGTGTATTGGTTTCTATGGCAAATGGTACTTGCTTAGGATTCGCACTGTTTAACCTACAGAAGCGCGGTAAATTGTTTGCTGAGCCACAGCTTGAAGTTTACGAAGGTATGATTGTTGGTCTTAACTCGCGTAACGATGACATGGTTGTTAACCCTACCACTGCTAAGCAGTTAACCAACGTTCGTGCTAGTGGTACTGACGAAGCATTGACATTGACACCAGCTGTTAAGTTTACGCTTGAGCAAGCACTTGAGTTTATTCAAGATGACGAATTGGTTGAAGTAACACCAAAAGCTGTTCGTATCCGTAAACGCTACCTCACTGAAAGCGAGCGTAAGCGTCACGGTCGTAGCAAAAAAGGTGCTTAATATCAAACAGTAGATGACTATCTATTGGAGTGGTATCCGATACTACTGTTTTTTAAGATTGGTATCTAAATAGCTGAAAGATTAGCAGTATAGAATGAACGAAATATAGTTCATCTTATACTGCTTTTTTTTGGGCTGTAATTCTTCTATACTGTAAATAGAAGAATCAACAGTAGTAGTGTTTTTGGCTATTGTTCTTTAAGCGTAATGTTAAGGCGAGTATTTAGACCCTTATCTGGTCGTAAATCAATACTTTGAGGAGAAAATGATGAGTATGGTTTCTGAGTTTAAAGAGTTTGCTCTAAAAGGCAATGTGATGGACTTGGCGGTCGGTGTCATTATCGGTGGAGCCTTTGCGACTATCACAAAGTCTTTGGTTGAAGATATTATGATGCCGATTGTTGCCTTCATAGCAGGTGGTGAAATCAATTTCAAGAACATGTTCTTAGTTTTAGGTGATGTGCCTGAGGGCGTTGCTAGGAATTACGATGTACTCAAGCAAGCGGGTGTACCAGTGCTAGCTTACGGAAGTTTTATTACCATTCTTATTAACTTTTTAATTTTGGCTTTTATCATTTTTATGATGGTCAAAATAGTTAATAAAATGCGCCGTAAAGAAGAAGTTAAAGAAGTAGTGAAACAGCCTTCAGAAGAAGTACAGTTGCTTCGTGAGATTAGTGATAAACTGAGCAGTACCATCATTCATAAATAAGAATTTTTTATTGATATGAGACAAAAAAAGGCCAACGTAATGTTAGCCTTTTTTTGTTTATCCAGATACTGAGTGTGCAGATATAAATGTGCCAGATAAAACTTCAACCATCTAGCAACGCGTTAAGGATTCACGACAGGCGTAACGACGACATTATCGTTGGTGTTGATTAGAATCTCTGACGGGCGATCGACGACAATACGTACAAGGTTGTCATTGCTGACTACTTGTGACTTATAGTAATTGTCTTCAGCAACAGTACATCCAAGGCAACGACCCATCGCGTCCCAAGGCTCTACAAAAAGCTTTTGCTGTGCTTGATCTGCATTACCGCCGATCAGTGAAAAAGGTAGACTGACAATATAAGCAGCCGTACCAGCAACGGCATTAACCAGCTGAAGAGGTTTACCTACGATAGTATCAACCATCATTGTGCCATAAGAAGGGCCAAAATCTGTCTCGTCGATTTCTATGGCTGCCAAGGCAGGCTGCATACTCATGACCAGTAAACTTAAGCTTGCAGCAACAGTAAAAAATTTCTGCTTTACTGTCTGTGGCTTCTTGGCTTTGACAATCATAACGATATCCCAAAATTCGCAATTGGTAGGATTATTAGTTGGCGCTATTTCTACTCAGAAGAATAACAACAACATCAATAAATTGGATATTACAGAAAAATCAATCATATGCACTATTTATGTAAGTGTCTACTATATTAAAGCAAGATGCGCCTGAATAAGCAATAAAAATACGTGTAATCGTTCATCAGTGAAAAAAATATAAATATTTGATTCAAAACGATTGGTGATAATATTGTCTTTTTTATTCAGAAAACAATTAGTAATGAGATTCTAGGTAGCGTTTAAATCAATGGCTGACACAGAGCACAGTAAACACTGGCTCGACCATTGAGTTTGACGTTTTCGAGTATCGTTTGACAGTGTAAACAGGCTTCACCTTGTCTACCATAGACGTTCAAGGTTTGCTGAAAATACCCCGTTTGACCATCAGCAACGGTAAAGTCTCGTAGTGTAGAACCGCCAAGTTTAATTGCTTTTTGCAAAATAGTTTTAATATGTCCAACCAAGGTTGTTATTTGATCATAAGACAAATGATGAGCAGGAGTAGCGGGATGAATGCCAGATAAGTACAAACTTTCTGTCGCATAAATATTACCAACGCCAACCACAACCTGTTGTTCCATAATGACTGACTTTATAGGGCGCGTAATAGGCCGTGATGGTTTGTTTGATATGGCAGTCTCGACAGCTTTATTGTTCTCGGTACTCTTGGTACGTTGGATAAAATGGTATAAATAGTCTGCCGTAAATGCATCTGAAAGTGGTTCGGGACCGAGATGGTCTAACAGTTTACTGCCATAATCCTGATACCATAACACTGACCCAAAACGTCTAGGATCATAATAGTGTAACTGTGATCGTTCGTTATTAGTGTTAGTAAATTCGATGACCAAATGATCATGTTTGCGTTTGTCTGTGCCATAACTGAGCTGTTGTAAGCTGCCCGACATTCCTAAATGAATCAAAAGCTGACGCGTTTTTGGTCTATCAGCTTGCCGGGTAATATTTGATACTGTAGATGAAAAATTGAGTATCAGGTATTTTGCCCTGCGCTCGACACTATCTAATACATAGTCCACTAGCGCGTCTAAATCATCTGGCATTACCCAACGCAGCTTCGGCTGAAAGATTTTGATATTAGTAATCTTTTGCCCCAATAGTGGGGTGAGGCTGGTTTTCGTGGTTTCTACTTCAGGCAATTCAGGCATAATATTTTATGATAACTCTAAGTTGGAATGAATAGATTGTGGTTCAATTCGGTGTTTAAGCAACGGCACGACGGGCGTGCAATATGCCATGCTGCTGCTCTAATTTGGCTAAAAGCTTAGACAGATGCGCCAGTCCAGAGACTTCGATATGAAACTTCAAAAAGGCGATATTATCGTCATTACTTAACGTCTCGACTTGACGAATATTGACATTTTCTTTATCAATAATTTGGGTCAAATCGCGTAGTAAGCCACGTCTGTCATATGCTTCTACATGAATATCTACTGGTTGATAGCGCCCAGATTGAACGCGCCATGCCGCTGCTATCTCACGCTCAGGATCACGCTCGATAAGGCGTAAATACTCAGGGCAACCACGATTATGGACGCTAACACCACGTGATAAAGTGATATAGCCTGCAATCGGCTCACCATGTACAGGGTGACAACAACCCGCAAGATGAACCTCGATGTTATCTAAACCGTCAATACGGATTTTATAAGCATCGAGTTTGTTGACATCTCTAGTATCTACACTGAGGACAAAATCTTCTGGCGGCTTCTCAGGTTCTAAGTGTAGCTGCCGAGAAATATGGCTGGTCAGTTGATTGAGACCAATGTCGCCTGTGACCAATCCAACGATGATATCGTCTGTGTTATTGACATTAAAATGTTGAGTATAATCATTTAAATCAATACTGTTGGGATGCACTGACAGACGCTCAAGCTCTTTACTGAGCATTTGACGTCCAATCTCAATATTTTTATCACGGTCTTGTTTATTAAACCATTGGCGCAGTTTTGAGCGTGCACGGTTGGTATGAATGTAACCGAGCGAAGCGACTAACCAATCTCGGTTTGGCTCACGTGACGCCTTAGTGATGATTTCAACTTGTTCGCCCGTTTTTAGCTGATAGGTCAGTGGCACGTAGCGCTGGTTGACACGAGCGGCTTGTGCACGATTACCCACTTGCGTGTGCACATAATAGGCAAAATCAAGCACAGTCGCACCTTTTGGTAGCTCGGTGATATCACCATCGCGACTAAAAATATAGATGCGTTCAAGCTCATCAAAATCAACGAGCTGCTCTTCTTCATCAAAACCCATCTCATCTATTTCTTCACCTGTCAGTAAAGAGGAGCGCAACTGGTTCCGCGTTTCATTATTGATCGATAACAATTGACGAAGAGAGCTGATTCTTTGGTTGAGATAATTGTCTTTTTTGTTTTTTAGACCTTCTTTGTAATTGACATGGGCACACATGCCAAGCTCAGCTTCAAAATGCATTTCATGCGTACGAATCTGTATTTCAAGAGATTTGTTTTCAGCAATAACGGCGGTATGTAGAGAACGATAACCATTAGATTTAGGGTTAGTAAGGTAATCATCAAACTGTTCGGGAATATAACGCCATAAACCATGCACCAAACCAAGCACATGATAGCAATCTGCCGGATTATTGACCAATACGCGCAGTGCACGAATATCGTAAAGCTGATCAAACGATAAACCTTTCAGCTTCATTTTTCGGTAAATAGAATAAATGTGTTTGACACGTCCCGACAGCTCAGCCTCGATATTGGCTTCTATCAAAGCGTCATTTAATTTTTTTTGTACGCGCTGGATATAAGATTCGCGCTCACTACGTTTTTCCGACAAAAGTTTTGCAATTTCTTTATAACGATCAGGCGCAAGGTAACGAAACGCCAAATCTTCTAACTCCCATTTGAGTTGAGCGATACCCAAGCGGTGGGCTAGTGGTGCATAAATAGTCATGACCTCACGAGCCACGCGATTCTGACGCTCTTCCTTTGAAAAGGTCAACTCTCGCATAGCGAAAGTACGCTCTGCCAATTTAATCAAAACCACGCGCACATCATTGGTGACAGAGATCAGCATGCTATAAATATTTGAGAGCTGATCACGCTGATTGTTGACGAAATGGTCTTCTAAGCGTTTATTGCTTTCAATGATCTCAGACAGCTTACCCATGGCCAATGTATCTTTAACAAGGGTTGATACGTCAGTGCCAAATTTCTTTTCGATATCATCAAGACTTATCACGGACTTACGAGCGCTACGGTACAGCATGGCTGCGACCAGTGCGTCCTCATCTTGATACAAGTAGGTTAAGATGTCAGTCATACCGATACCAGTAACATAGGCGCCTGAACGCTCAGACTCACTGGTATTCATATGATTACGGATAAATTCACAAGCCGCACTAAGATTGGGTACAGACTCTTGCCCAATACGTTTGGCAACATTGTCCAACCACGTTGGCACATCAATATTTACTTGATCTAAATCAATGGTCTCAAGGTCTTTTTCTGAAAAGGTCAGCTTCTTACTGATAAAGGAATTATCAGCATAATCGTTTTCAATCTTTAAATCGTCACTATGAAAAGAATGCAATGCCGAGCGATCAAACGTCGTGTGTAATTTATTGGTAGACAGCTGGTATTTGATATCGAGTGGAATTTGCGCATAGCTGTTGGCAGACTGATGAGAACGTTGGCTTGCGACCAGTTGTGCGGCAAGCGCTGCACTATCGGCTTGTGTGGTCTGTCCATCCACTAGCGGCAATCCTTCACGAATTTTTACCATAGCCGACTCCTCTTAGCTATCCTGAATTGAACATAACTTCATCTACAATGTAAACACTTTGAATGGGTAGATGGTTAAAATACCAGCCACAAACCAGTCCAACTGCTAAAAATCTGTATTTTTGGCAACTAAAAAGCGCACGTGCAATATATAAAGCTACGAGTATGAATATTCACTATGCTTTGACTAAACAAATATAGGAAGATTGTTGGTTATTATCTCATTTTAAGGGTACAAATCAAGCGAGGCTATGTAATGTCTGTACGACATTAGGGTAAACAGCCGTTACTCATTAGCTCAGCTTAATATAGGTTTGAAATAAGCGTAAGTTATTGAAAAACGGCTATTTATTGTTTTGATGGGGGCAGTGGGTTGAACGAAATATTAAATGGCTATCTTTTCAAATCGAGCAATGGATTCAACGTGGCCTGTGTGGCAGAACATATCCATCACGCCTGCGTGCGTCAGACGATATCCTTGCTCTAATAAAGCTTTGGTGTCACGAGCAAGCGTTGCTGGATTACAAGAAACATAAACGATCCGCTCAGCATTAAACTTAGGCAAATACTGCATAATTTCCCATGCACCAGAGCGTGGCGGGTCAATTAATAGTGCGTCGAAGCCTTGATTGGCCCATGGCTTATCAGTGCAGTCTTGCGTTAAGTCTTGACTATAAAATTCAGTATTGTTGATGCCATTGCGACGTGCATTATCTGCTGCACGTAAAGTCATTGCCTCACTACCTTCCACCCCGACAACCGACCCTGTTTCTCCAACAAGTCGGGCTAATGGTAAGCTAAAATTACCAAGACCGCTGAATAGATCCAAGACGCGTTCACCTGCTTTTAAGTCCAGCAAGTCACAAGCAAGCTTGGTCATTTGACGATTGACAGACAAGTTCACTTGGGTGAAGTCAGTAGGAATAAATTCAAAAGTAAGATCATACTCTGGTAGCTGGTAATACAAGCGCCCAAACTGCTGGCTCATGTCGTCAGCGTCTGTCAAAGCAATACGTTCAATACTATCAACGCCTTTAGATTGTAGGTACAGCTGCCAATTGCGCGCTGCAAAAAATGCTTTTAGCTTATCGATATCAGCATCTGATAATGGCTCTAAGTTACGGACGATAAGAGCGACAGATTGATTGCCATCTGGTAGCTCTGGGATTTGCTCACCCATTGCCAACTCAAGCTGAGCGATCTTATCGCGGCTCTCTAACGTACCAATCAAGGTTTTGAGATTCTCAATCTCAAAACCAATACGCGGATCTAAGATATGACACTCATTTAACTCAGCCAAAAAATTACTTGAGCGCTCACGGAAACCGACCAAGGCCGTTTCTTTTTTGACAACATAGCGAACACCAAGTCGAGCTTTGGTGCGATAGCCTAGGCGGTCACCAACGACTGGCTCAAGCCAATGGTCGGGCGCTGCATTTGCTTGATGCATGAGCATTTCAGCCAATACAGATTGTTTAAAATTGATTTGCCCTTCAGGTGCCCAGTGCTGCAAATTACAACCACCGCAAACGCCGAAGTGCGGGCAGGGTGGTACGGCACGCTCAGGGTTTGGGTTGGCAGTAATGCTAATGGCATCGCCTTCTTCAAAACTATTACGAACATTGGTCAATTTGACCACAGCACTTTCGCCTGGCAATGCAAAACTCACAAAGATTTTTTTACCATGTTTTTCTTCAGCATGACCATCCGCGACGCCAAACCCATTACCATATACGGCAACACCGCGACCATCGTGCGATAAGCCATCAATAGTGAAAGGCAATGGCTCTGCTTCTTTTAGACGACGACGTGTCTTTGAGGAAGGCTTGGATTTTTTCTTATTAGGGGGAATTGCAATATTTTGAGTGTCACTGGCTTTTTGCGTCGCATCAAGCGCTGTCGGTGTTTTTGAATCGGTGGGTTGCATAAACCTGCCTTAATAATAAGTGATAAAGAACTGAAAAATATGTACAAAAGCCATTACTAGTGATAATGGTCTTTATGAGTGGGGTGCTGATGACCAATCAGCAATAAAATCTTGGTGGCGCGCACTGCCATCCGCATGAGTATATTTTACTAAGTAGTTATGGCTTTGCTGCTGCCAAAACTCAAAACCTGAAGAAGACAACTGACCGGTCAAACGCAACCAGCGCAGATAGATGAGCCAAGTATTCATGACATCAGATTCGCAATATATTGATAGCGTTTGCCAATCGCCATTGCTCACAAGATCGCCAACCATGCTACCATCGACATCTGTTTTACCAGGTAATCCATACAAGCTTGCGACCACATCCATAGCTTCACGGCGACTGGCACCATACTGGCTAAATCTGTCCATCAAATCGAGATGACGAGTATGAAAGCGATTGACGTAGTTATCAAAGCGCATGTTTTTAATACGTTCGCCTTCTTCAAATAACCACGGCGCTGACAAATCATACTGCATCGCACGATATATCAGTACTGGAATGTCAAAGCCTGAACCGTTCCAACTGATGAGCTGAGGCAGTGTTTCAAGGTCGCTGAATGCGCGAAAAAACTTGGTAAGAATGTCTTTTTCATTAAACTTATCGGCCGTTAATGAAAATAACGACAACTTACCATCCTTGATATACAACGCAGAAATGCACACAATACGCTGTAGTGGTAAGCGCATAAAGTCATGTCCCGCTTCTTGGGTACGTATCGCCGTCAATGCGCTTAATGTATCAGCATCATTGAGTGAGGCCAATTGAGGATAAATACGGCGAGCTGCCTCAATATCAGCAACAGTTTCGATATCAAACACTAAGATAGGGTCAGATGGTAAGGCTTGTGACATAAGTAATCCTGACTATTTATAAGCTTATAGTTAACCTACTATAAAAGCGTTGCTGCGTTAACGTCTTTTATATTAAATAAACCATACTGATCGGTAGTGCCTGTGGCATTAACTAACTTTGCACTAAATAACTTTGCATTAATTGACTGCTACGTTGTCATCAACATTGTATAGACCGGTCGATAAATAACGATCACCGCGATCGCATACGATAAAAGCAATAACGGCATCAGGATTTTCTTTGGCTACTTGAGCGGCGGCCCATGCTGCTGCACCTGAAGACACACCTGCAAAGATGCCTTCAGTCTTGGCAAGTTTGCGCATATAAACTTCTGCAATACGCTGATCGACATCCATGACCTCATCGACCAAATCTGCGTCAAAGATACCTGGCATATAAGCCGCAGGCCAGCGACGAATACCAGCGATAGAAGCTTCTTCATCAGGCTGAAGACCAATAATTTTGATGTCTGGGTTTTGTTCTTTCAGGTAGCGTGACACACCTGTGATCGTACCTGTCGTGCCCATTGAGCTTATAAAGTGAGTAATCTTGCCCTCAGTTTGTGCCCATAGTTCAGGCCCTGTGGTTAAGTAGTGCGCCTCACTGTTATCAGGATTGTTAAACTGGTCTAATACAATACCGTCGCCATTTGCTTGCATTTGCAACGCTAAGTCACGTGCTGCCTCCATGCCTTCATCTACCTCGATCAAGGTTGCCCCATAAGCAATCATGGCGTCTTTACGTTCTTGCGTTGAATTGGTTGGCATCAGCAACGTCATCGGATAACCGCGCATGGCAGCCACCATCGCCAAAGCGATACCTGTGTTACCACTAGTGGCTTCTATCAAGGTGTCACCAGGCTTGATATCGCCGCGTTGCTCTGCTTGATAAATCATATTAAAAGCAGGACGGTCTTTGACTGAGCCAGCTGGATTGTTACCTTCAAGTTTGGCCAATAAGGTTGCCCCATTGGTGATTTGCTCTTGCTCAGGCAGACGCTGTAATCTGACTAATGGTGTCTGACCGACGCAATCGGCAAGGGCAGTCACTTGAGTGATAAAGTTGGCGTTTGACATGGCCGTAGTGGACATACAGTATCCTTATTAGTTTTTGAAATGTATTTTCAAACAGTCGTATACGTTTTTTAATGATAATTATGGAGCTAAAATTCACGCTTTAGTATGGTACTTATCCGTATAAGCTAATGATTTATCAGCTAATTGTAGCAAAGTGATTTTATGAAACTAATGATGCGCAAGAAGTTGCGTCATTATATCACTTTGTTTTTGGCTACGCTGAGGGCATCAAGAGATTTTGGTAAATGAGCAAGCTTTATCTATATTTAGCTGTAAAAATGATTGTAGCCATAGACACCGTTGCAATCGGTTATTAATAACGAATCATTCACTAATGCTGTTAAAATACCTACAATACTCAATGAGTAAAAGCAACTTATCACTGCTATCTATACATTGCAAAAAACCTATTAGAGAGTAAAGATTGCATGGCACACAAAAAACGTTTTGATACCAGCAGCGCCTATGGTCAGCTCATCATATTGGTGTTTTTACCAATTTGTGTACTAGCGGCGGTCGGCGGCATTTTGGTCTTTTACGAAACCATGCGTGCCAGCAATTCAGAACAAGAGGTCTTGGCTGAAGCAGTATTGATTCGTCATACGCCAGTCATTGCCGAGCTGGTTCCTGAGCTATTGGAGCAAACGCAGCAATCAGATAACGAAGCGAATGTCGATGAAACAGAGGCGACCAAGCTTGAGGGCATTCGAGATAAGCTGGGTCGTATGCAGTCTGAACAACATGTACAGCGTATTGCTATTATCAATGAAAACAATCAAGTACTCATGGCGGTGGGATATGGGCTAAATGAAGAATGGCCACTGCTGGATGTCGATGTAAAAGAGAATTTTTTGTCGCAAAAACCCACACCTATTGGTACGGCTTATGGCAGTCTATTAGGGGATTTTGACGGGCAAAAACTGTGGCT
Organism: Psychrobacter alimentarius; assembly: GCF_001606025.1. Taxonomy (NCBI): domain Bacteria; kingdom Pseudomonadati; phylum Pseudomonadota; class Gammaproteobacteria; order Moraxellales; family Moraxellaceae; genus Psychrobacter; species Psychrobacter alimentarius. Next base: position 531,194 of record NZ_CP014945.1, read on the forward strand.
GCTAGTAGATATGGACAATGAGCCGCTGTATATTGCGCGTTATCGTATTGCCATGGCGTTAGTGATTACGGGCTTGTTTACCATACTGATTTTGTTGCTAAGCTTGAATATTTATTCAAAGCGCTGGATAGCACCTATTTATGAGCTACGTTTGCAGCTGCAACGTACGGATGTCGAAAACCTATACCAGCCCATTCCTGTTGAATCGGATGGCGAGCTGAATTTGTTGCAACAAGACTTGGTGAAGACATTGCGTCGTTTACACAGAAGTTTTCAAGAACTTAAAGATCATGCCGAACAAACAGAGGACGATCTACGACTCGCGTTTGATGAGATGGAAATGCAAAACATCTCGATTCGTAATGCCCGTGATGCCGCTATTTCGACCAGCCAAGCCAAGTCAGCATTCTTGGCCAATATCAGTCATGAATTACGTACACCCTTAAATAGTATTGATGGCTTTATCAATCTGCTCGCGCGTCATGGTGAGTTAAATCCTGAGCAAGACTTGTATGTACAAACCATACGCAAATCTTCAGCACATTTATTGGCATTGGTGAACGACGTTCTCGATTTTTCTAAGATTGAAGCGGGCAAGCTGGTGCTGGATCGCCATGAGTTTGATCTCTATGACACCATTTATGACGTGGTCGATATGCTCTCACCGGTCTCGGCGGAGAAAGGTCTGCGCATGGCAGTGCTGTTTTACAATGATGTACCGATGCGTATTAATGGCGATGCGCTACGTCTCAAACAAGTATTGACCAATATCGTGGGCAACGCGATTAAATTTACTGACAGTGGGGATGTGGTAGTACGTGTCAGCTTGGACGATCACCGTGACAATTACCTGATGATTAGCGTACAAGACAGTGGTAAAGGCATCTCGCTTGCCGATCAAAAAATGCTGTTTCAAAGCTTTAGTCAAGGCGACCCATCAATCACTCGTCAATATGGCGGTACAGGATTGGGTCTGGTCATCTCTAAGCAGTTGACGCGATTGATGGGCGGTGACATTGGGTTTCATGACAATGCGCAAGAGAACATCGCCAATCAGGGTGCAACGTTTTGGTTTCGTATGCCAGCGCATGTCGATGTATTGGAAGCTGCTACTGGACAAACGATTGAGTTGCCAGTATTGGCACCATTGGCAAGTGACACTGACGAGTTTAACGTATTGGTATGGATCAATCATACTGCGTCGATACAGGTACTCAAAGCCAGTTTGCAGTATCTGCCAATCAAGCTGACGCAAGCCAATTCCTTACCAGGCGTCCTTGAATCCTTAAAAGAGCGTGGCAATTTTTGGGATTGGGTCATTGTTGATGATGATACTCAAGACGATATGATGGCGTTACTTAAGCAAATTCGACTACATTATCAAGGCAAGCTTGCGGTATTTGGTTATCAGGTGGCGGCTGATCAGGCATTATTAAACAGATATCATGCCAATATTCTCTACGAGCCTTTAGACAAGCGTCAGCTTTATGCCATGCTTGATACGCAAAATCGCAGTGTTCCAAAAAATATGCAAGAGCCACGTTGGAAAGGCGTAACCGTGCTAGCCGTCGATGATCATCTACCCAATCTACTGGTGCTTGATGCGTTGCTTAGTGAGCTTGGTATTCAGGTGATTACAGCAAGTAGCGGTTTTGATGCTATAGAAATCATCAGTAAGCAGCACACCAAAAACCTCAAAATAGCAAAGAGTGGCAAGCAAAGCCTCTCAAATAAAACCCAGCTCTCCAAAGCCGAAGCTCGCGATGAAATCAGCAAAAAATCACCTGCTGCACTTTATGCCGAAGAAACGAGTAGTGAAGAAAAAGGAGCTGCTCAGGACAAGAGTCATATTGATTTAATCTTTATGGACATCCAAATGCCGCGTATGTCAGGGCACGAAGCGGCCAGACAAATTCGTACGATTGAAAGTGATGACAACCGCGTACCCATTATTGCGTTGACCGCTCATGGCTTGGCTGATGAGAGAGACAAGCTGATTGCGAGCGGTATCAATGACTATGTGGGTAAGCCCATTAGTCAGCCGCAGTTATTACAAGTATTACAAAAATGGCTGGGACGTACGACGACCACGCCAGAATTAACGGCATTGCCAGATACCACCCTACAAGGTATCGACTTGCAAGAGAGTAAAACTGCGTTTACAAACTTGCAAAATCGATCTTCTCCAGATGGCTATTTCCATGAGAACGTTGAGCGCAATATAGATATTGGCGAATATTCGACATGGCCTTCAGACTCTACCATGATTGCTTATCCATTGATCCAGAATAATGAGAATGGTCAAGAAAGCAGCTCTGAGATGGTCACTCAGCGCAAAATAACTCGGCCATTATCTTTGAAAAAAATTCGTGATGATTACTTGCGTGATAGTCAGCCACGTGAGGATTATAGACGAGAGACGCCGCGTGATACTCAGCCACGTTATGAAAGCTTACGCTTACAAAAGCAGGGCACTACCTCATTACTTCATCCATCGAATGCTACGGCAGATAATTTCGATGATGAAGCCACAGCAAGTATAGAGTCAGCACAGTATGAGCAAGAAACAACAGGGTTTAGCAATCATCAATCACATCCAAACCATTCGCGGATGGATGACCTCAACCTTTTAGAAATATTAGATTGGCAAGACGCCTTGACTCGCTCAGCAAACAAACCTGATTTGGCAGCCAAACTCATCATTATGATGCTGGATACCATCAATGATGAAAAGCAGGCATTGACGCAAGCATGGGAAGCCCGTGATCGTCATATGCTGGCGCAAATTGCTCATCGCATATTGGGCGGGAGTCGTTATACGGGTGTGCCGCAACTGCGTCAGGCCAGTCAAGACTTAGAGGATAAGTGTTTATTGAACCTCCAGCATATTACACCTGCACAGTTTGCCATGCTTGAGCCTTATTATGTGGCACTAATAACCGCATTAAATAACTTACAAACATTAGATCTGTCTGCTTATCCGCAGCTGAACTATCATCGTTTGAGTGAAAACGACATGACATGGAAGATGATATAACTTGGATAGGTTTGATGCTCGGCTAGCGAGTTTACCGAAGCAGTCAATTATTGCTACGGTAGAACAAATAGAAGCCTGCTAACATTGCCAGTATCTACTCTATCTCTATTCTTTAATAAGGACTGTTATGAACGCGATTGCCACTTATCAGTATGAGACGTTACAAGTCAGCATCACCAACCAGATATTGACGGTTACTTTAAATCGTCCACACAAAAAGAACGCCATGAGTTTTCAGCTAATCAATGAGCTGATTGCCGTGGCAGGTCGTATCGGTAAAGACAAAACCATACGTGCCGTCATTTTAAAAGGCGCAGAAGCAACATTTTGTGCAGGTATCGATTTGGGCGATTTGAATCATCCAAAGAATAAAGCGTTTGCCTTTTGGGAGCTTGTCAAACCATGGCAGAGTGCCTTTCAACGTGTTTGTCTGGTTTGGCGTGAATTACCAGTACCTGTTATTGCTGTTTTGGAAGGCTATTGTATTGGTGCAGGTTTACAATTAGCGCTGGCTTGTGATGTGCGTATCAGTCACTCTGATTGCCAATTATCTATTATGGAAGCCAAATGGGGCTTAGTGCCGGATATGGGTTTGACACAATCTGCTTTTGGGATTGTACGAGAAGATGTACTAAAAGAGCTGGCAATGAGTGCACGCATTATCGATGCCAATGAAGGTATGGCACACGGTATCATCAGTCATTGTAGTGATAACCCACTTGAGCAGGCGCAGGCACTCGCCGCTGAATTTGCCGAGCGTTCTCCCGATGCAGTGCTGGCAAGTAAACGTATCATCAACGCCATGTATCAACAACCTAAAATCACGTTATATAAAGAAAAAATATGGCAGCTTAAAATGATGCTGGGTCACAATCGTAAGCTGGCGCTTAGAAAAGCCAAGCAAGCCAGTACCGCATTTGCCAAGCGTCAGTTCAATTGAAGATTTTTCATTAGAGAAGGTGAATATGGTGACAAATGAGCTGAATAGTAGAGACGGGTTGGTTGGTGTCATCCGTCTATCGAAACACAAGTAATCAATGCGATATAAAAGTATCTGCTGACTAATATAAAAGTAACGGTGATATAAGTAAATGTGCCTTATAATTGCGGGCTGTTGTTTATAAAGCTTATCAAAATAATAAATAAAGAACGGTGAATAAAGAAAGTATAAATCATAAAACTAACACTATATAAAATGGTCTGAATATGTCTGCTCCAAAATCCTCTCTACCCAATAAACCCATTGCTTCTGAACGAGTGCGCTCTGCTGATTTGCCTGTTGCATGGATTATGATGCTTGGACTTATCGTAGCGGTAGGACCGTTATCTATTGATATGTATCTGCCTGCGCTCCCGTCTATGGGTGATGATTTTGGCGTGTCAACGGCTTTTATGGCCAACTCTGTTCCGGCGTATTTTTTGGGTTTGGTATTCGGTCAGCTGTTTTATGGACCATTCAGTGATCGTGTTGGCCGCGTTAAGCCTTTATATATCGGTATGACTTTATATGTAATCGCCTCGGTTATTTGTGCTACAACCAATAACGAGTACGTATTATTTGTTGGACGTACAGCGCAAGCACTTGGCGCTTGTGTGGGCGCTGTGGTGACACGGGCGGCAATTCGTGATCGTTTGACTGCCAAACAAACTGCTAAAGCTTTTTCTATCATGATTCTGGTGATGGGCTTAGCGCCAATACTTGCCCCTTCACTTGGTGCATTGTTTTTGAAATTTTTCAGCTGGCATTCTATTTTTTGGTTTTTGGCAGCCTTTGGTGCGCTTAATTTATTACTGACCAAGTTTTTCTTTTTTGAAACTTTGACGGAAGAAAATCGCAATGTGCGTCCTGCTAGAGAAGTTTTGAGCCAATATTGGGATTTGTTGAAAGATCCAACTTTTAACTACCCAGCGATCGGTGGCGGCCTGCTTATGGGCGCAATGTTTGTCTATATCAGCTCCGCCTCAGAATTAATTATGGACACTTATGGCGTCTCAGCGACGCACTTTGGCTGGTTATTCGGTATGAATGCGGCGGGATTTGTCGGTTTGACTCAGCTTAACCAGTGGCTGACCAACCGTTTTCGTATTTTAAGTATCTTGCGCTTTGGCGCGATGATGCAAGTTGTTTCTGCAGGCGTCCTATTTACCATTGGTTTGATATTGGGTACGGATGCGTGGCTGCCATTGGTACTTGCTTGTATTTTCTTTTGTATTGCAGGACTGGGTTTGACCCAGCCGAACGCTTCTGCCATCGCATTGGCCTTTCAAAAGCGTCGCGCTGGTATGGCCAGTGCACTACAAGGCTCACTCATGTTTTCGGTCGGTATTTTTGGGGGCTTATTATTAAACCTGTTCCCAGTCAATCCCGTCCTAAAAGTTGGTATTGCTATGTTTGCATTAATGAGTTTAGGTACATTCCTCGTTTGGAAGATTGATCGTAATTTAAACCTTGATGAGACTGATTGATGTAAAACATCCATATCTCTCTTTTATATTGCAAAAGCATTCATCATGTATGAATGCTTTTTTTATGGCTGCTATATTCCTCTACGTCTTTAAAATGCCTCTCTAAATACCTGTCTGTTAAAAAATATTACTTAGTAAATATAAACCTTGGCTTCTTTTGCTTTATTAGAGAAATTATACGCAATAACTGGACATAATTATTGCAATAGTAAAATTAGATAAGTATTATCTAACGTAACTTTCTGTAAGTAAATATGTAGAGATATTACTTAACCTTGCTAGATTGTCATTTATCAATATGTATAACAACGTTAGGTTTCAAGGATAGATTATGATGCAGTTATATCGAGCGTTACCCATTTTGTTGAGCGTTGGCCTGTTTGGCTGCGGTAACTCACCCACTCAAGAAAGCGCTAGTGCAGCTGGTACATCAGCAACAGAAAATAAAGACAGCTTTGTGAGCAAACTACCTGATACTGCACCAGTTGTTAAGGTTGCAACAACTGGTACAACGCCTCCTTTTTCGTTCCAAGATGATTATGGCAACATGCAGGGCATTGATATTGACTCTATTCGTGCTATTGGCGAAGAGCAGGGGTTCAAGGTCGAGTTCTATAAAGAAACGTGGCAAAACTTGTTTGACAGTGTTGAGTCGGGTAGTCGAGATTTGGGCATTGCAGGTATTTCTTACAAAGACGACCGAGCCGTAAAATACGGCTTATCAGTACCTTACTTCTTTAATCCAGCAGCAATCATGTATATTAAAGATGGTTTGAATGTTAACAGTTTAGAAGATTTGCAAGGTAAGAATGTAGGGATTGTGGAAGGCACAAAGCAAGAAGATCAGCTTAAAGCAATGGGTAGTTACGGTAGTTTAACGAGCAGAACCACTCCTTTTTTGATGTATGAGGATCTCGTACAAGGCAAGGTAGATGCTATATTGCATGACTTGCCTATTTTGCAATATACGGCAAAAAACCATCCAGAATATGACGTCAAAGTTGTTCCTTATGAAAGTCAGGATAATCCAGCCGCTCAGCAAGTAATCTTGATGGCGAAAGGCAATAGTAAGCTTATCAATCAAGTAAATGAAGGTATTGTCAAGCTAAAAGCGAATGGGACCTTTAAAGAGATCGAAGGACGCTGGTTGGGTGAAAATGTCTCTACCGCTAAGAGTGCTTCTGATACTACTAAGCAATCGAGTTAAGGAATTCTAAAGATGGCAACCACACCTAATATTGACAATAAGCGCTATCAAGGTCTGATTATTTCAATTGCACTATTCCTATCTTTGATTGGTGCTTTGCTAGCGTTTACGTTTTATACGTCCAGTTTATTAGAAAGAAATACGGCTCTGATTGACCAGACCAACAAAGTGGCGAATAGTGCCCAGGCTGTAATTAAAGACCTTTTCGATTTAGATGCCAGTTACGGTGAAGATACCAACTCTCCTCATATACAACGTGTGTTAGAGCGTTTGGAGAAAAACACGGCGTCAATTACCAGCTCTATCGCGGCTATTGAACAAGGTGGAACGATTACTGATACCGAAGGCAGAAGTTATACTCTACCGAAGATTGATAGTGATGCCCAAGCAAATATTACTGCCGCCAATGAGCAGTGGAAAGCGTTAGAACCTAAAATTCAGACATATCTAAAAGATGCTGATAATATTATGGTTCCCTCTGCTGACGCGTTGACACAAGCGGTTGAGCAGGCAAAAACATCAAGTTTGCTGATGAACGATTCTTTAGATAATCTTACAGATGACGTGTTCAATAGTGCAGAGAGCGAAGCATCTACGATTCGTCTTATTCAGGCAATTGGGGTTTTTGCTATTTTTGCTTACTTCTTGATCTTCGTATTCTTCTTCGTACGTCGTTTACGTGAAACGGATGCTGAAGCACTTGCCGCTCGTCGTGAAACTCAAGAAATTATGGAAACGGTTAATACGGGTCTATTCTTGCTTGATAAAGACTTGCGCATTGGTCAACAGCATTCTCGAGCACTGAACGATATTATCGGTGCTGATAGATTGGCTGGAGAAAACTTTACCAATGTACTGCGTGGTCGTATCTCAGATAAAGATCTAAAGACCACACAGCAGTTTATTGAGCAGCTTTACAATCCACGAGTCAAAGAAAAATTGGTGGATTCTCTCAATCCTTTGCACAAAGTCATGCTCCACAATACCTCTGGTAATAAAGGGCTCAATGATCGCTTCTTGGACTTTAAATTCTCACGTGTTTACGATGACAAAAACATTGCGCGTATTTTGGTCAACGTGAACGACGTATCAGATGCCGTCTATCTAGAACAGCGTCTAGAAAAAGAACGTACCGAAAACGACATGCAAATTGAGATGTTAACCACCATCTTGAATGTAAACCCGAAAATTATTAACGAGTTTATTGCAAACACGCAAACGCATATCGAGAAGATGAACAATATCTTGAAAAACCCTGGTAGCTCGCAATACGAATTAGAAGGCAAGTTAAAAGCCATCTACCGTGAAATGCATAGCTTAAAAGGTGAGGCTTCTGCGTTAAAACTGCACAGCTTTACTAAGATTGCTTCAGATGCAGAAGACAAGTTGCACGCGTTGCAGAATCAAGGTCAACTATCGGGCAATGACTTCTTACCGTTAGCCGTGCATTTGGATGACTTGCTCAGCCTGTCAAATACCATTGCTACTTTGGGTGAACGTATCAACCGCTCAGCACCGCCAAGTGTAAAGCCTGCAACAGCGCCAATCAGCGATAGCTTTGCAAAAACCAGTATCACTGAGAATCATAAATCCAACCATACTATCAGTAACATAAACGCTGATCATGGTCAGAGTATTGATTTGGATGATGAGAAAGATGATCAATTGTCTTTTTATAAAGAGTTTGCAAAAGATATCGCAGCACGACAAGGCAAGCAGGTACAACTGAAAAGCGATACTCTAACGCAAGCGGACATACCAGACCATCTGGTGAAGCCAATCAAAGAGATCAGCATTCAGTTACTACGTAATGCGGTAGTTCATGGTATCGAAGCACCAAGCGTTCGTCATTCCACGGGTAAAGATGCCGTAGGAACCATTGATGTAGAAGTGAAAGACAGCGGTTCAGACGTTTTGTTAATGGTACAAGATGATGGTCAGGGCATTGATTATGACGGTATCCGTACAAAATTAAGCAAAGAAGGTCGTTTCAGTATGGAAGAGGCAAATCAGCTCAGCCAAAATGACCTATTGAAGCAACTGTTTTCTTCAGGTTTTTCTACCAAAGAGCATGCAGATGAAGATGGTGGCCGCGGCGTCGGTCTCGACATCATCAAAGCAAAAGTCAAAGAGTATAACGGCAAGCTTAATGTAAATAGTGAACTGGGTCAGATGACACGGTTTGTCATTACTTTACCTAAAGCTTAATTAAAAATAGCAGGGATATTGTCAAGGACGACAAGCACTTTATTAAAGGTAATAGATAAGTTATGCATAAGTTAATGATTGTTGATGATTCGAACATTATCAGAAACCGTATTCAGCGCGCGTATGATTCAGGAAATTTTATGTTGGTTGCTACGGCCACCAGCGGTGTTCAAGCCATTGAAAAATTTAATATACATCGTCCTGATGTGATCACTATGGACTTGACCATGCCGCAAATGGATGGTCTTGAATGTATTGAAAAAATCATCTCGATTGATCCTGACGTCCGTATCTTAGTGGTATCAGCGTTGTCTGATAAATCTACAGGTATTGAGGCGTTGTCGTTGGGTGCAAGCGGCTTTTTATGTAAGCCATTTTCAGAGGAGGAGCTTGTGGAGGCTTTGTATGAGCTGATGCAAGACTAATACTATTCAACGACCTAAGTAGATGTGATTATGAAAGAACAAAAACTACAGATTTTTTTAAGCATTATTAGTAATTATTTTAATCAATTTGGGGGAGAAGAGCTTGTCGCTGATACCCCATATTTGTTAGAAAATAAACAGCCCAAAGTTCATGATTATACTGGTGTGATTGGTATATCTGGTGGACAAAAAGGCGTGGTATATTTTTCGGCAACCCATCAGTTGTTGTCTTCTATATTAGACAATATGGGTGAAACCGATAAAAGTGATGAGAACTACATAGATTTGGCTGGTGAAGTCGCCAATACGATCGCAGGTAATGCACGCAAAGAATTCGGTTCAGAGTTTCATATTTCTGTGCCATTCGTGTTCAAGGGCTCTCCGCAAAGTATCGTACTGCCGAATGATGAGCGCTCTTTTATCATTCCCATCACTTGGCATGCTCAAGTTGGCGAGATCGTAGTTTGTTTGCAGGACTAACTGTCCTGCCGCGTAATAAAGATGGATATTAATATATTATGGTTAAAATAGAAAAGCTGGGCGTGTTTTTAAGCTCAATTAACGCATTTTTTGTACAGATTGATGGATCAGAAGTAGACATTGATACGCCGTATCTAAGCCATAATAGGAGCGCTATAGGTTATGATTATAGCGGTGTTATTAAGATATCAGGGCCTCTTGAGGGCTGTGTGTATGTGAGTGCGCCTAGCGTCATGTTACGAGAGGTAATAAAAGTGATGGAAGAGCCGGACTCTTCTATCACGATGATGAAAGATTTGTTGGGTGAAATGGCCAATACTATTTCTGGTAATGCTCGTACTGAATTTGGGTCAGAGTTTATTATTTCACCGCCGCACATCGTTGAAGGTGCTCCTAGCGTGTCTTATCTACCAAAAGACCGTCAAAGCTATATTACCCCATTCACTTGGCGTAATTACAAGGCCATGATTGGGATCTGTATTGCCTAATCTAAACTCAGCTTTCTAGTCTCTAAAACTCAATGATTGCCTGACTAAATTGATTAAGTGTGAGCTATCTAAGCACAAATTGCCCACTAAAAAAAGCGACACACTCTGTGTCGCTTTTTGTCATTTAACTCCTTTATATCTTATGTCTATCTGGAGAAGACCACAACGATAAACTGCTGGAGATTTGAATAGATTATATGATAAAATACGGCACAGCTATTTTCATCACTCTTTTTATCGTTTGGATTTAAGTTTTTCTTAGATCAGACAATAGCTTTTTTTAAACCAACCAATGACACACACATCATGGCAAAAAATTGCTGGGTGTTTGGCGACTTGATTAATTTGCAACAGGGTAGTGTGGTCTCAACGAGCACTCACTATTGGCAGATGCGTGTCGCTAGATAGGCAGTTTTTGTGATGTGGAGGCATAACCCAATCAATAGGACATTTTAACATGGCTACAAAGAATCCAACCAAAATCGAAATGCGCGACTTACTACAAGCTGGCGCTCACTTTGGTCACCAAACACGTTTTTGGAATCCAAAAATGGGTCCATATATTTTTGGTGCCCGTAACAAGATTCACATCATCAACCTAGAGCACACTGTAAAAGCATTTAACGAAGCATTGACTTACGTAAATGGCTTAGCGGCTAAGAAAAACAAAGTATTGTTTGTTGGTACTAAGCGCGCTGCAAGCGGTATCGTTCGTGAGCAAGCGACTCGCGCTGGCATGCCATACGTTGACCATCGCTGGTTAGGTGGTATGTTGACTAACTGGAAAACACTACGCCAGTCAATCAACCGTCTAAAAGAGCTTGAAAAGCAATCTGAAGATGGTACTTTTGCTAAGCTGACTAAGCGTGAAGCATTAGAGCGTACTCGTGATATGGAAAAACTTGAGCGTTCATTGGGCGGTATCAAAGACATGGGCGGCCTACCTGACGCTATCTTCGTTGTAGACGTAGATCACGAAGCGATCGCTATTAAAGAAGCCAAAAACTTGGGTATCCCAGTTATCGGTATCGTTGATACAAACTCTAGCCCAGACAACGTTGATTACATCATTCCAGCTAACGATGATGCAATCCGTGCTGTATCTCTATATGTAACGTCTATGGCTGATGCAATCATTGCTGGTAAAGAATATGCACAAACTCAAGCTGGCGGTAAAGCTGAGCAAGAGCCTGCTACTGAAGAAGCATCAGTTGACACTGAAGAAGCTGCAACTCCAGCAGAATAAATAGCTGACCCAAAGGGTTTAACTTTGTAAGGATGTCTTGATAGTTTATTTATCACTATCCATATAAGGTTATTAACAGCATATAAGTAAGCTTATAATAGGCATGATGTAGTTTTACTCGTCATGCCTTCTTATTGATAGACAGTAAACATATTAAGTATAAGTTAAGCACTCCCATACATAACAATACTGAGGTAACTCTTATGTCAGAAGTAAAAGTATCTGCCAAAATGGTAAAAGAATTGCGTGACCGTACTGGTCTTGGCATGATGGAATGTAAAAAAGCGTTAGAAGAGTCAAATGGTGATGTTGAAGTAGCCATTGATAACCTACGTAAATCTGGTCAAGCAAAAGCAGCTAAAAAAGCGGGTAACATCGCAGCTGACGGCGCTATCATCATCGCACAAGGCGATAACAAAGCATTCTTGTTAGAAGTTAACTGCCAAACTGACTTCGTTGCAAAAGATGACAGCTTTACTGCATTCGCAGAAAAAGTGGCCAATCTTGCATTAGAAAACAACGTCACTGATGTTGCTGCTATCTCTGAATTGCCTTATGGCGATGGTCAAACGGTTGAAGAAGCACGTGTATCATTGGTACAAAAAATCGGTGAGAATATTCAGATTCGCCGTGTTGAAACCCTAGAGGGTAATAACATTGCTTCATACCGTCACGGCCTACGTATCGGTGTGGTCGTTTCTTATGAAGGTGGCGATGCTGACACTGGTAAGAACCTTGCGATGCATATCGCTGCGTTCAATCCTGTTGCGGTTGCTGACGAAGACGTTGCAGCTGACCTATTAGCACGCGAAAAAGACATCATCGAAGCGAAAGCTAGAGAGTCTGGCAAGCCTGATAATATCGTTGAAAAAATGATCGAAGGTGGTCTGCGTAAATACCTAGAAGAAGTGACTCTTCTACGTCAGCCATATGTCATGGACAACGAGAAAAAAGTTGGTGATGTCCTAAAAGCTGAAGGCGTAAAAGTACTTGGTTTCAAACGTCTAGAAGTTGGTGAAGGCATCGAGAAGAAGCAAGAAGACTTCGCCGCTGAAGTTGCTGCAACTCAGGCTGCTAACAAGTAAGTATTAATTTTACTGAAAACGACTAAGAATGTTGAATGCAAGTTATTTAACATTCGCAGTTTGGCTTTATCTTTCATGTAATACCTGTAAGATAAAGCTGCTCAGTAAAATAAGAAAAAGCCCGTTAATCAATTAACGGGCTTTTTTGTGTTCGGATTTTAAAGCTGAGTTTAGCGTAGTGCTGCATAAGCCGAGTTGGTATAACTGGCACTGTTGATGTTACTACCAGTTGCATAGCTGACATTTTGTATGCCGTCACTCATCGTCCTGTTTGTCGTCTGATTATTGGCACTCATACCTCCACCAGAAAGCCCAGCATCATTTTTGTACAGGCTATGGTAGCGACTCATCACTCTTTGGACATAATTACGAGTCTCTTTAAAAGGAGGGATACCACCGTATTTATCGACGTTGCCTTCACCAGCATTATAGCCAGCCACAGCGTGTTCGACATTATTATTGAAGCGGCGCATGAGCCATGCGATGTACTTAGCAGAGCCTTCTATATTGTCAGCTGGGTTCCAAGGATTGCTCACATTGAAACGACGAGCGGTGGCAGGCATCAATTGCATAAGTCCTTGCGCCCCGACAGGCGAACGTGCATTCGGATTAAATGCCGACTCTGTGTGCATCATGGCTTTCATGAGTGCGGGATCCACACCATTTCGTTCAGCAGACGCACGGATATAACTGTCATACGCGTTACGGCTACTGCTATTACTGGCAGCACTGCTACCATAATTATTGCTGCTATTACTGCCATCATACATCTTAGAGTCTTTGTAGTAAGTGACTTTTACTTTTTTCGTAAATTTATCAAAATTACCACTTGGATTGACGTTGGTAAGGAGAACTTGCCCACCTTTGTCTTTATAAATATACATATTGCCTGCTTGGGCAGCAACAGAAAAACCAGATAGAAGAAGAGTGGTGAGTAGGGCAGGAGGTAAGCAGCGATTAACTAAGGTTGCAATATTTATCATAGGGTCATCACTTTTTATAGAGTAATAGCAAATCTCTTTGCTTATAGGCGTGTTTTTTTGCGCATTTAAGCGGTCATTATGTTTGTAGGATTTTGCAGCTATAAGGCATATAGCCACCTAACAAAAATCACGTCTAACTAAAAACCACTTGCGATAGATACAAAAAATAATAGTGGCTTACTATAACATATAATAACTTTTCAACACATTTGATTGTCAAAATAAGCGCGAAATATAGGTATTATCTGCTAAATAACTATAAACAAATCAACATGATATTGGGAGTAGATATGTCAGTAAACGAATAAGCTTAAAAAATAGAAATATGTGAACCTAACATATCTATTTACTTAACCACTGAGTGCCCCAATGAAAATAGGCACCCAAACCGCAGTAACCAAACCATTTACTGCCAGTCCAAAAGCAGCATAACGCCCAGCAGTATGGCTGATTTGCCATGCCTCTACCGTGCCAAACGCATGGGCTGCCAATCCAAGTGCCAACCCTTTGGCTCGATCATCGTCGATACCGCGAAATAAGAAACGCGCTAAAGTACCACCAAGTAGCCCTGAGACAATAATGATCAAGTTTGCCATTGGCAATGGCGCTCGAATCAAGTCTGCCACACTCAAACCAATAGGCGTGGTCACTGAACGAGTAGCAAAGGCCAATATAGTGTCGTGACTTAATGACATAAGGTATGCCAATGACATCGGTAATAAAGCACCAATAACACTTGCAAGGACAACGATCAGCGTAAGCTTTTTGATCGGTAATCCTTTAAAGTTCATCGCTGCTAAGGGGACTGCTAATAGTACGGTGACGTATCCCAATAGGTGATCAAATACAGGCTTGGCAGCACTATAATAATGATTATAATCCCATTGCAATAAAAACAAGAATACAAGCACCAAGACAAGGGCGGTAATGACCATCGGCAACCATGACAGCTTGCGTGCCAATACTCGAGCAATCACATGAGCCGCTAAGGTCAGTAATATGGCGGCAAGCGTAGTTAGCAACACGTTATCAGTAATCATGACATCTCCACGCAGCTCACAGCTGTCCCTTCTGCTGATCGATGGTGGTGCTATCACTATCGTTTTTATGATTTAACCAACGATTGGCAAGTATGGCCAGTCCCCACAGTGGAATCAACGTACTGATAATCATCGTAAGCATCACGCCCCACAGCTCATCTCCTAAGGCAAACAGCAACAGTCCTGCTCCAGCAGAAACTGGCAAGAAAGCAAAGCCACTATCGACAAGCAAGGTATTACTGGCATGCGTCAACCAGCTAGGTAGCCCTTTGAGCAATCGCCATGTGATTAAAATGATAAACATCGCGATCAAGCCAACAATATTGGCCGCTTTTTCGATACCTGCCCACTGACAAATAATCACTGCCGACTCACGAACGAAGATGACCATTGCCAGTGTGATTATGACAGCTAGCCATAAAGGTAAACTGGATGAGGGAGTAGACTTCATAAAGATTCTGGCCAAGTCAAATATAGATAGTGCAGGTATGCGATTCAAAAGAAACGCTCTTGCTCTAAAAAATGCATTTAATAAATTAAGCTTTATTAAGCCACCTACGAACGATTATATAGAGAGCAGATAGACTAATAAAGTCTATAAAAAAGCAGCGTCCTCTATTATCTTAAAAAGGTATGAAAACTAAAAGCGATATATCAGATAAAAAACGGCAAAACAAAAAAGACGATATCAAATGATATCGTCTAGATGTGACTGCGACAGCTATTTCAAATAATAGGCATTGTTTAGTATATCACTACTTAAATCTGAGAATCAGTAATAGGTGCTGCTTTTGTACCAGTGTCGTCTGAGTTGGCAGTAGTGGTATTTAGCGAATTAAATTCATCAAAGGCCTGTTCTTCTGCTTCTGTTAACGTCTGCTCTTCCTCGTCATCAGGTTTTTCGAACTCTTCAAGTACCGGCATCAGCAAGGTTGCTTGTGCCAACGGTAATACCTCTAAAGGATCTAAGTCGGCTTGCCCAAGCAGTTGTCGTAAGCGCTCGCTTGGCAAACGAATGGTCAAGCACTCATGACCATTATCATCGTAGCTCTCTTCCAAGATAACGCCCAACTCATACAAAGTGTTTTTAAAGTGACCCGCACTATAAGGTAAGGTCAAATCAAAGGTAGTCAACTTACCCGTCAGCAGCTGCTGAACGGCAAGTGTTAGACCTTCCATACCGAGATTTTCTCTAGAAGACACATAAACGCGGTTGGGTTTACCTTCACTCGCATAACCAATATGCGCAGGTTCATCGGTTAAATCAATTTTGTTATAAACATTAAGTACTGGTACATCGTTATCAATTTCAGCCAATACGTCTTTTACTGCTTGAATTTGTTCATGCATGTCTTCACTAGACGAGTCAATCACGTGTAGCAGCAAGTCCGCCTCTAACGTCTCTTCTAGCGTGGCATGAAAAGATTCGACCAACTCATGTGGCAGGTGACGAACAAAACCAACGGTGTCTACCAAAACGACTCGCCCAACACCTTGCCAATCTAAGCGGCGTAATGTTGGATCCAATGTGGCAAATAGCTTGTCGGCTGCATAGATGTTTTCATCAACCAAACGATTGAATAGAGTCGATTTGCCCGCATTGGTATAACCCACGAGCGAAATGGTCGGTACATCAGATTTTTGGCGGCGCGCCCGGCCTTGGGCACGTGTTTGACGCACCTTTTCTAACTTGCTTTTTAACTGATTGACGCGAGTCTGTAGTAAGCGGCGATCCGTCTCAAGCTGAGTCTCACCCGGTCCACGTAAGCCAATACCACCTTTTTGACGCTCCAAATGCGTCCAACCACGTACCAAGCGTGTCGATAAATGATTGAGCTGAGCAAGCTCCACCTGTAGCTTACCTTCGTAAGTACGGGCACGCTGAGCAAAGATATCTAAAATCAAACCGGTACGGTCAAGCACGCGGCATTTGACCAGCGCTTCAATATTACGCTCTTGAGAAGGCGATAAGCTATGATTAAAAAGGACGATATCAGCATCATGCTCACGAACCAATTCTGCTATCTCTTCTGCTTTGCCGCTACCCACAAAGTATTTGGCATCAGGTCTTTGACGTGAGCCTGTAACCAGCGCCAAACGATCTGCGCCTGCCGAATCTGCCAATAACTCAAACTCACTCAAATCATCAGGATCTTGAATCTGACGAATGTCTAAATGTACTATAATGGCGCGCTCGCCACCTTCATGTCTTTCAAAATAATCCAAAGAGTATCACCTATTCAATAAAGTAAATAAATCGCCACAATACTAGTGCCTGATAATACAGCGCTCAAAAGAATGAGATTTTTCATTCTATTAAGCCTGTAATCAATGCATCAAAATAGTAACGCAGCGTTCAGATAGCTGTTTATATGTGGTCTTATTGATTGATATTAAAGCGTATTGAGACAATTAGTGATGATTTTATGTTACAGAGTTGATAAGTGAATGCTTTGTCATTGGAGAGGTTGATTATCTTATTGGCGTTTTTATCAACAATAAAATAAGCATTGGAAGAAAGAGGTGGCCTTTTTTATTCACAGAAGCAATATTCACAAAAGCAGTTTATAATTCAGTGCACAAATCATCACTGATTGAGCGAATTTTGTTATACTCATGGCGCTCGTTTTAGATATATAATCACAAGTTTTTTAACCACGAGGGGCACAGATGAGTCAATCTAAGTCAGGCTTTTCACTCAAACAGCAATTGGGTCGCGGCAAACAAATCGCTGGTATGACCACGACGATCGCTGGTGGACTACGCGCCGCCCAACGCATTGGGGCTTTTAAACAGCCACCACGCGAAACGCTACCACGCTACATCCAAACCTTTTGTCGCAAAATGGCCGGCTCTTTTGGGGTAGAGGTTGTTGCCGTTGAGCCTGTACAACAGCTTCATGGCCTATGGGTATCTAATCATGTGTCATGGATGGATATACCAGTAGTGGGGACACTTAGCCCAGCTTTCTTTTTATCCAAAGCTGAAATTGGTGACTGGCCCATATTTGGGAAGTTGGCGCATGCGGCGGGCACGGTGTTTATTGAGCGCGGATCCGGAGACGCAGGTTCGGTTGCCACGCAAATTGCCAGCTTTTTAACCGAAGGGTTTTCGGTCATTTTCTTCCCAGAAGCAACCACGACCGATGGTAAAAAGGTCAAACGTATTCATGGTACTTTGCTACAAGCCGCCATCGATGCCGATGTGCCTGTGCGTCCGCTTGTGATTGCTTATGTGAATAAAGACGGCACGTTGAGTGATGCGCTGCCTTATTATGGAAAGCTGACCATGAAGCAAAGTCTGAAAAAGGTACTTGATAGTAAAGACGTCACTGCTTATGTGTTGCCACTTGAGCCGATAGACCCCAAGGGGCTGAATAAAAGCCAATTGACCAATTTGCTGCAAGCGCGTATGCAAGAAGGATTGTCGGAGTTGCATTCTCGGGTGTTAACAACAGAGTCGAACGTGTAGAGTCTTTTTTTATTCAAAAATAAACACAAAAAAGGCGCAAACCGCAGTGATGATACTCGCGGTTTGCGCCTTTTTCTTGTGACTTTATACGTGATCTAGTGCGGCTGGAACGAATTTTTTGTAGCCTCTTTTTAGCAGCAAGCAAAGAAAGTTGATACCAGTCGCACATGACTATGCACGCATTGATTTCATTATGAACCAATCATAAATAAATTAAAACCAACTTACAGAAGCCTGATAGACAACGTTCTAAGGAGACGGATTAGGATGCTGAGCATGTACAGCTTCAATCGCATCTAACACGTCTGGCGTCAAGGTGACATTGACGCTGTCGATGTTGGATTTGAGCTGCTCAGTCGTCGTCGCACCAATGATATTGCTGGTCACAAAGTGGCGTGAATTAACGAAGGCCAATGCCATTTGCGCCATATCCAAACCAGCATCTGCCGCAATCTTAGCATACTGCTCAGTGGCTGCTACGGCTTGTTCGTTGGTATAACGGGCAAAGCGATCGTACATGGTAAGACGTGCACCAGCGGGACGTTTACCGCCAAGGTATTTACCAGATAAAACGCCAAACCCAAGCGGGGAATAAGCAAGCAGCCCAACGTTTTCGCGGTGGGCTATTTCAGCCATGCCAACTTCGTATAAACGGTTCAGCAAGCTGTAAGGGTTTTGAACGGTAAGTGGGGCGATAAGGCCGTTTTTGTCTGCTTCCCAAAGATAGCGCATCAGACCCCAAGCAGTGTCATTTGACAATCCATAAGCACGAATACGACCTTTTTTAATTTCATTATTTAACGCCTGTATGGTTTCTAAAAAAGGCGTTAAGTCGTCTAGCGATTGGGCCGCCATTTCTTCGGTATAACCACGTTGACTAAAAAAGTTGGCTTGGCGTTCAGGCCAATGCAGCTGATAAATATCAATATAGTCAGTTTGCAAACGTTCCAAATTGCCATCAATAGCGCTACTGATGTGTTCGGCATTAAAGCGCGTTTGCCCATCACGCAAAAAGTCCATCGGTGATATTTTGCTGGCAAGAACGACTTTGTCACGCTGTTTGGTTTTATTAAACCATGTACCCATGAAGCGCTCGGTATCACCCTGCTTGTCCTTGTCCGGTGGCGAAGGATACATCTCAGCCGTATCCCAAAAATTCACGCCCTCAGAGAGTGCCATATCCATTTGTGTATGGGCGTCAGACTCTGTATTTTGCTGACCCCATGTCATAGTGCCAAGACAGATTTTAGAAACTTTTTCATCGATTTGGGGCAATGTTGTATATTGCATACAAGTATCCTTTTAGCATTCGTTTTTATAGTTTATTAGGCGTTTGGAAGGCTACATTAACTTTATACCTGTAACACCAGGGGGAGTCACTTTAAAGACTTTTACTTTAAACAGCACGTCTTGTCCAGCGAGAGGATGATTAAAATCGACTTCGATTTCGTCGTCATCGATGGCGCTAATCGTACCAGGCAAGGTGTTTTTGCCTTTGTCTTCAAACTCTACCATCATACCGATTTCAGGATTGTCAGCGACCAGCGCAAATTGAGGACGGCTAAAATGCTGGATATTATCAGGATTCCATTCGCCAAATGCTTGCTCTGGCTCAAGATGGGCCGTTCGTGTGTCACCGGCACGTAGATTCATCAAAACCTGTTCAAAGCCCGGTAGTAAGCTCTCATCACCAATCGTTAAGCTGACAGGAGTGTCGCGGCTAAAGGTTGAATCAATCACCGTACCATTTTCTAGCGAAACCTCAAAATGCAGCTTCACAAGACTACCGTAAGTGATACGTGTGTCTTCATTGGGATTAATAAATTGCGAATCGGTCATAGTTATCATTTCTTTTGTGAATTATGTTAAGTAGGTTAGAACTAGAAACTGTTTTTTATAGCAGATAAATAGTCTAGCATAGTCAGTATGTTACATGCCGCTATATCATGGAGAGAGTATGAAACATATATATTAGCCACTTAATTACTGAAATAAAACCTCACTGATTACTGACGAAAGTAAATTTAAGTTGACTTATGTTTCTATTTTGTATATAAATGTTTTTTATTCGTTAACACAGCGAACTTTATTCTATAAGGTTCAATTTAAACAACTTTGAGATAACCATGAAAAAAGCTATTTTAGTAATCGGTGTATTTGCATTATTAGCCCAAGGTTGTGCGACTCCTCATGTCGTACAGACTAAAAAAGTAAGCGATATCAACTTGTCATGTACACAAATTCTTAGTGAAATTGAAGAAGCTGAACAATTTGAAAAAGATGCGCGTGCTGAGCGTAAAATTACGGGCAAGAATGTAGCCGCGGCAGTATTATTTTGGCCAGCATTGATTGGTACTTACTCTAATACAGAAGAAGCTATTGACGCTGCAAAAGAACGCCGTGCTAATTTGACCAATCTATATGAACAAAAAAAGTGTCGTTAATGTCTTTGTTTTAATGATAAGTATCTAAAATACTTTCATGCCCGATCTAAACAAGCTGAGAGTTTACTCTTAGCTTTTTTTATGAGTTGATTAACAAGCTATACTATCCATAGTAACGACTAATAATAAAAAGCAGGTAGATATGGCAAACAAGCAACAAGGTCACATCAAAAAGTGGCAAGATGATAAAGGTTTTGGGTTTATTGATACTGAGCACGGTGAGTCCGTTTTTTTTCATATCAATGAGTTTAAAGCGCGCCGTCGTCCTGAGGTGGGTGAGCAGGTCGTGTTTACTGTTGGACGAGATAATCAAGGTCGCCTGCAGGCAAAAGACGTGCAAGAGTTGCAATTTGTACAGCAAAAAATGGCACAAAAAAACCAGCAAATACGTCAGCGTAATGCCAAACGTAGCGCGCAAGCAGATTTTGAAGCGGGACAAAAAAAGCGCTTGTTCCTCGGCGCTGGATTCTATGCGGTCTTAATTTTATTGGTGGTCACTCATAAAATAAGCTGGCTGGTGGTGGCTTGGTACGCAGCGTTGGGTGTTATTACCTATGCGATATATGCCAAAGACAAGGCAGCGGCTCAAAATGGTGACTGGCGCACACCTGAGTCTACACTGCATTTAATGAGTGCGCTTGGCGGCTGGGTTGGGGCAATGGTGGCGCAAACTTACTTACGTCATAAGTCACAAAAACCGGAGTTTCGATTGACCTATTATTTGACCGTTGTCATCAATATGGCAGGATTTTTGTTTGTATTGTCAGGTGGCGGCTTAGAGTTTTTAAAAGGCATATTGTAGACATTACCGATTATATAATCCGTTCGATATGACATCGTTACATTGATGACGACGTGCTACTGGTATAAATTTTCCTTACTTGCTGTACCTACGCAGACAAAGGCTACATGAAATTTATATCAGTAGCCCTGCACTTATTTTTTAGTGGTTCAATTCTAAAAATCCACTTATTGCTTCTGCTCTAATACTTGTTTATAAACGGCAGCATCTTTGTCCGAAAAGCAGCAAAATATCACCTCACGAATTGAGAACGTATGCGCTTGTTTAAGATTGCTTAATACAAATGCCCTCACAGTATCAATTGCTATCTCAGTCGCTTGTTTTAATGGATAACCATAGACGCCTGTACTAATCGACGGAAAAGCAATACTGGCAAACCCTTGCTCAGTCGCTAATGCTAAAGATTTTTGATAACAGCTGGCAAGCAAAGCTGCTTCGTTATTATTGCCACCATACCAGACAGGGCCGACCGTATGAATCACATACTGACAAGGCAAGTTAAACGCTGGACTTATTTTGGCATCGCCAGTCTCACAGCCATTCAACGTGCGACAATACTCAATCAGCTCAGGGCCTGTAGCGCGATGAATAGCACCGTCTACACCGCCGCCACCCAATAAGCTTGAATTGGCAGCATTGACGATGGCATCGACACCTAGCGTGGTAATATCTGCTTTTAATACGGTTAAAGTAACGATAGGCTCAAGGTGCTCATGATTAGTGTCATCAAGCGTATTAATTTGTTTTTGGAAAATAGGGGTGGGGTGATTATGTGTCATATAAAACGTCCTTTTTCTGATGTCTTCCAGTTTTTTCCTATATATTCTAATTTAGTCGCTGTCATTTGCTTGTATATTGTATGAGTATAATAAGTTGTGATTTTTAAAGACTGTTATGTGAATAATAAAACCCATTCTCTTGCATCATCAAAATGAACCGCTAAAAAAAGGTGGATTACGAATACGTAACCCACCTTTTGTATATATAAACGTTATTTTCTTATGATTGTGGCATTTCACGCTTTTTTTCCAAAAACAGCATATCAATGACAATCAATGCCACGCCAATACTAATACCCATATCAGCAATGTTAAAGATTGGATAATGCCAAACGTCCGCATTATGCACATGGATAAAATCAATCACATGGCCATGTAGCAAACGATCAATCAAGTTACCAACCGCACCGCCAAGTACCATCGCCAATCCGACAGAGAGAAGCGTGGCTTTGCGAGGCGCTTTGATGAGATAAACTATCAAAAATAACGCCATGACAAGCGCTAAGCCTGAAAAAAACCACTTTTGCCAACCGCCAGCATCTGCCAAAAAGCTAAAGGCTGCGCCATAATTGTAAGCGAGCGTCCAGTTGAGAAAAGGCTCAATGACAGGTACTGGCTCATGAAAGGTCAGGTTGGTTTCAGCCAGCCACTTCGTCCATTGGTCGATAATTACGACCACCAGTGCCAACAAATACCACATAAACGCGCGACTGCCATTAGTAATCATTTTTGGCGTTTTGGTCAAGCGGCTTCTTGGCGTGGTTGAGCTGCCCGTTGTTGCATGGGCAGGTTTGGGCGAATTATCGACATCGACAGGGGGTAGATTGTTCTCTGATGAATTAGGCATAGTGGCGTACCTCACCATCACCACTGACATTGGTCACACAGCGACTGCAAATCTCAGGATGTGCGCTATCTGTACCGATGTCATCACGGATATGCCAACAGCGCACACATTTAGTACCAGTAGCGGCACTTACATTGACCACTAAGTCTGCTGATGCTTCTGTATCGCTGTCGGTTTGCTCATCCAAGACAACTTTGTTAGCAGGAGCGGCACTCATTGGTTGAAGGGTTGCTTTGCTGGTAATAAGGACAAAACGAAGCTCTTCGCCAAGCTTGGCTAAGCTTTCTTGCATCGCACCATCAGCATACAAACTGACGTCGGCAGACAAGTTGGCATTGATGATTTTTTCGCCACGTGCTGTTTCGATGTTTTTGTTGACCATGTCTTTGGCCAGCATGATTCGTTGCCAATCATCAGCACTGATATCGCTAAGCGCGAACTCAGGGAAGGTGTACCACTCTTCAGTGAACACGTAGCTGTCAGCGCCATGCAATACTTCCCAAGCTTCTTGCGCGGTGAATGACAAGATTGGTGTGATCCAGCGGATCAAGGCATGGGCGATGTGATAAATAGCCGTTTGCGCAGAGCGGCGCGGCTGACCATCTCTCTGCGTGGTGTACTGACGGTCTTTGATGATATCCAAATAAAAGCTGCCCAAATCCTGCGAACAAAACGCTGTCACATGCTGAGTGACTTGGTGAAAGTCCATCGCATCATAGGCGCTGATGATCTGTGCTTGTACTGTTTTGGCTCGCTCAATGATGAATTTATCAAGGCTCACCAACTCATTAACATTGACGCTGTTGGTCGCTGGATCAAAGTCATCAGTATTGGCCAGTAAGAAGCGTAGCGTATTACGAATGCGGCGATACTGGTCGGTTGCACCTTTGAATGAGGCTTTACTCGCCGCCATCTCATAGCGATAGTCAACAGAGGCGACCCAAAGTCGCAACAAATCAGCACCTAAAGTGTCAAACACATCTTGAGGTTCAAAGCCTTTGGTATTACCGAGAGACTTAGATAGTTTGCGACCATTGGCATCAATCGTAAAACCGTGCGTCAATACTTGCTTAAACGGTGGACGACCGTACATGGCTTCAGATGTGAGCAATGATGTCTGGAACCAACCACGGTGCTGATCTGAGCCTTCTAAATACAAGTCAGCAGGATTGGTGAGCTCATCACGCTGTTCAAGTACAGCAAAGTGCGTCGTACCAGAATCGAACCACACGTCTAGCGTGTCGGTCGCTTTGTCATAATCAAATGCCTCATCTCCTAAGAAGTCTTCACAGCTGGCATCAAACCAAGCTTCAACACCGCCTTCATTAATTTTTTGTGCAGCAGTTTCCATCAGCTCAAGCGTGTTTGGATGTAGCTCGCCTGTTTCTTTATGGGTAAAGAAAGTGATGGGCACGCCCCACGTGCGCTGGCGTGAGATACACCAGTCAGGGCGACCATTCATCATCGCTTCAATGCGGTTTTGACCCCACGCTGGCGTCCAGTTAACTTTTGGGATATCAGCAAGCGCGCGCTCACGCAAACCTTTGGCTTCCATACTGATAAACCACTGCGGCGTGGCGCGGAAGATAATCGGCGACTTATGACGCCAGCAATGCGGATAGCTGTGCTCAATCTTGGTATGGCTGATTAAATGACCATTCTCATGTAAAGCAGCGATGATTTTTGGATTGGCTTTATAAATATGCTCACCCGCAAATACCGCTGCACTGTCTAGGTAGACGCCCGTACCACTTACTGGGTTTTCCACTGGTAAGTTATATTTTAGACCCACAATATAATCGTCGAGACCATGACCAGGTGCGGTATGTACCAGACCTGTACCACTATCCGTTGTCACATGCTCACCCAAGATAAGCGGCACTTGACGCTCTGTAATGAGTGGATGCTGGGCGCGCAGACCTTCAAGCTCACGGCCTGATACGGTTGCAAGAATGCCTTTGTTATCCAATTTAAGCTCAGTCAGAGCGGTCTCGACCAAGTCATCTGCCAAGAGCAAATTGCCTTTTTCCGTGGCGACCACACTATAGTCGTGCTGAGGATGTACTGAGATGGCTTGGTTGGCAGGCAATGTCCAAGGCGTGGTTGTCCAAATAACCGCGGCAATGTTATCCAGTTCAGCCAAAGCTGCAACTTTATCGGTATCAAGCACATCAAAGCTGACATAGATGGCGTCAGAAACTTTATCTTGGTATTCAACCTCGGCTTCTGCCAAGGCAGAACTACAGTCCAAGCACCAATTGACAGGCTTCATACCACGAGTCACGTGACCGTTTTCATAGATTTTGGCAAGCGCACGTACGATGTTGGCTTCTTGATGGAAGTTCATCGTAAGATAAGGATTGTCCCAATCACCAAACACGCCCAAACGCTTGAAATCCGCCTTTTGCAATTCAATCTGCGTGCTGGCGTATTCACGGCACAGACCGCGAAACTCAGTTGCTGATACTTTTTGACCAACTTTGCCGACTTTGGCTTCGACTTTTTGTTCGATGGGCAGGCCATGACAGTCCCAACCAGGGACATATGGCGCGTCAAAACCTGACAGCGTTTTTGACTTTACGATAATGTCTTTGAGTACTTTATTGACCGCGTGACCTAAGTGAATTTGACCGTTGGCGTATGGAGGGCCATCGTGCAAAATATACTTGGGTGCACCCGCACGTGCTTGACGAATTTTGCCGTACACGTCATCCGCTTCCCAAGCAGCCAACCAATCAGGCTCGCGCTTGGCAAGGTTTGCACGCATCGCAAATGGCGTATCGGCAAGGTTTAAGGTGTCTTTATAATCGTGGCTTGGTGTATCAGTACTTTTATCAGTCATAAAGGTGTCTTTTTAAAAGGTAGAAGTGGGTGAAAAGATGGGTTCAATATTGAAATAAGTTCAAATGCTCAGTCGTGGTGCTCTTATTTATGGTGCTAAAGTGCTTTAAAAGCAATAGTGCGCTAAAAGCGATGGTATGTTAAAAACAACGTAAGGCTGTCTACATTTATGTTTTACAGCATGGAATCCTGTTTGCAAGTCGGATACTGCCTACAAGTTAGATGTTAAAAAAATTTATATCAATAGCATATCACTATCCACATAATGATTTCAGTGTACGCTGACAACAAGCGGTGGCTGGCGACAGATTAAGATACAGTTAGGTCAATAATAAATGCTCACAAAGCGAATGCAACCTAAAATACATTTATCAGTCATAAAATACCGTTCTGATGTGTTTAAGATGATAAAAATCCCAGCCTAAATAGCATTTACCGTACATAATTTTTTATCACTGATTTTATGCTTCTTACCTTCAGCACTTTGCAAAGCTGCTTCTAACCGCATAAGGGTTTGTTAAAGTAAATCAATCGTATAAGAATCAGTAAAAAAGGTAACGGCAGCTATTATATGACAAAAAGGATAGGGTAAAAAGAGCTGGCCCGCAACACCGTGACTTTATCCAAAACGAATGCAGTGATTTATCCTAAATACTGATTATCTTTTAAACTATCTGTAGCGCACGTTTCAAGTGTATTGGCTATCAAAGTATATTAAATATAGGCTAAAGTGTTAGTCAAATTTTAGAAAATAGAGGACAACCATAACCGCAATTTCAACGACCAAAGTGGCTGTACGCCAGTCAAACCTTGACTCATCTCACCTTCATTTAGGATGACATAAGAGGGTGTAACCTGTCCTTGCCAGTCGGCAAAGATACGACCTTCTTGGTCATTCACAGTCGTAAAGCTATAGTTGTGTTCAGTAAGATAACGACGTAGCTCTTGATCAGACCCTGATTTGATAGCAACAGTGACAATAGGATAATTATTTTGGGCCGCCAATTTGTCTATTGTGGGAGAAGTAACCCGGCAAACAGGACACCATGTACCCCAAAAATATACTAGAGTAGGTTTCTCGTCACTCAGCGCTGCCAAATCAACCATTTGCCCTTGGTAATCTGTCAGTTGTAATTGTGGGTTGGCAGGCATAACCGGCTGACGCCACCAATTAATGGCAGTATATACTACAGCAAATATCAGACCGTATAGCAGGACGGTTTTTAATACAGACCACGCTTTTTGTCTCGGTGTCTTTTTGAGCGTGTTCTTTTTTTTGCCGATATCAGTCGTCATAGTAGCTGCTTTTTTCACTCTTAGGTTTTTGAGTAGATAAAAATAAACGGCTGAATGATCAGCCGTATTATCAAGTGAGAAGGTTCTCGTATCTTATATTAGCGTTCCTATCTTAACCGATTAAGGTTTTTGTGCACGGTCTTGTAACGGATCGCCCAATAAGACGCTACCTGAGTTTTCACGACGTTCTTCATCACTTAACTTGCTCGCTGATATTTTTGACTTTCGTTTCCATTTTAGGCTAAACAAGTCATCACGGCGGTCGATCAGATTGTGTACCGAGCCTTCGTTACGGACGTGAGTGAGTTTATCTAAATTCACATCTGAGAAGAAAATCATCTCAGTGTTCGCCGTGGTTTCTGCCATAATCGCATCATGGGGGAACGCAAAGTCTGATGGCGAAAATATAGAAGACTGAGCGTATTGAATGTCTAAGCTCTCAACTTGCGGTAAGTTACCGACTGAGCCGCAAATCATGACATAGCATTCGTTCTCAATCGCTCGTGCTTGAGCACAGTGGCGCACACGCAAGTAGCCGTTTTTGGTGTCTGTCCAAAAAGGCACGAATAAAATGTCCATATCGTCAAGCGCGAGCAAGCGAGCAAGTTCTGGAAACTCAACATCATAGCAAACCAAGATACCAATGCGACCAGCATCCGTATCAAATACTTTAACCTCATCACCACCCTCGATGACCCAAGCGCTACGTTCATGCGGGGTAATATGAATTTTGCGCTGCTCTTCCACCGTACCATCGCGGCGACATAGATAGCTGACGTTATAAAGCGTGTCGTCTTCATCAAGTAATGGCATCGAGCCTACGATAACGTTGACGTTATAGCTGACCGCCAGATGAGAGACTTCATTTTTGAACCATTCGGTATAACCGGCCAAAAAGCGAATAGCGACATTTTGATCCGTTGACTCACACAGACCCATTAATGGTGCATTAAAGAATTCTGGCAAGCAAGCAAAGTCTGAGTTGTAATCTGCCATAACGTCAACGAAAAACTCAACCTGCTGCAGCAGCTCTTCAGGGGATTCAACCTCGCGCATTTGCCACTGAATACCGCCAATACGCACTTCGGACTTGCGCGTATTGGGCTTATAATCTTGTGGCTCATAGTAAATATTTGCCCATTCAAGTAGGGTAGCAAAACCTTTGGACTGCGCATCATCTGGCAGATACGCGGTCAAAATACGCTTGACGATAAAGCCGTTCGATAACTGAAAAGAGAGCGCAGGGTCATGAATTTCACGTGACGCAACAGCGTCAATATATTCACCAGGCGTCAGATCTTGGTGATGATGATAGTTGGGAATACGTCCACCAGCCAAAATAGCGCGGAAGTTTAGCTGACGGCACAGCTCTTTACGGGCATCATAGAGCCTGCGACCTAAGCGATAACCACGATATTCAGGATCAATCAACGCGTCCAAGCCGTAGATAGCATCGCCTTCTGGGTTGTCTCTGATAATCTCTTTTTGACCAATCAAATCATCATAGGTATGCGGGTTTGAAAACTTAGCATAATCAACGCGCATGGATAAGACAATACCGATCAATTGATCGTGGTCAAATAAGGCAATCTGACCTTCAGGGAAGGCATCAATTAAGGTGTGAATGGTGGTCTTTGACCAAGCGCCACCCAAGTTGACATAAACGCGATCCATCAGCGCTTTTAATTGCGGATAGTCTTTTTTCTTAATCTCAGCAATCGTAAGATGAAAGTCATCTAACTTTTCTATTTTACTCATAATTTTCCTGTTTTTGCATTTTACGGGTTATAACAATATTGAAAAAGGAGGCATAAGATTCAAAATAACAAGTCTTTGTGTAACAGATGCAATAAATATATTTCATTGACAGAGTATTATCGTTACAATGATTTATTGCTGCATTTACAATACGTTATAATGATATTCTATCTCATTTAGTGCATAAATTTTATTGTAATTGTCGCTGGTTTAACAGATATTTTAGTCAAACTGATTAAAAGGTGACTATCTTTACCGACCAGAGTTGATAGATATTTAATGTCTATGGCGAGTTGGCTAAATACTCTTTCAATCTGACCTGATAACTCTGTTGAATAGCATTTCTTAGTACCTTTACCCCAAATACGTTTCGTTCTGCTCGCTATCATAACAAGCTACCTCATCAATAAAAGTCTAACGTGGTAACTATTTGCTACGTTTTTGTGAGTCAGTATCCTATGTTCCTTTTGGGCATCGTTTTACTTTGTTTGGTTTGTTTCATTTCGCCGTTATAAGATGGTTTTTTAGGATGGTTTTTTAGGATGGTTTATTATGCCCACGAATTACAAAAATAGAAGCAACATGGGTGATGAAGTACAAGACTCAACGCTGATTCAATTGGTTTATGTCAGCAGTTTGACCCTAGGCTCACGTTTGAACACGTCTATATTTGAAGAGGTAGAACGTCATGCGCGTGATTATAATCAGCAGCATGGTATTACTGGTATCTTATGTTATGGCAATGGTCAATTTTTGCAATGTATTGAAGGGGAGAAAGCTCACGTATTTGCATTAAAACAACGTATTTTTGCCGATAATCGTCATAAGAATGTTGAGACGTTACTATTGCAGACTATAGATCACCGCAGCTTTACTGACTGGCGTATGCGTTTGCTGTTCTTAGAGCGTTGGTTGTGGTCACCCGCGACAAAGAAACAAGCCGCGCAGTTGTCACCCTATTTGCCATTTTTTCCCCATGATTGGTCACCTGAGCGTACAGAGCATTTCTTACAAATTATCAAAACCTTTGACAATCCACCTCACATTCAGGCAGCAGGTATTACTTATAATGCGCTTGGCAACATGTTCCGTCATATTGCGGCGCCGCATCAAGCTTTTTTGATTGTGCAAGGGTTTTTAAGTTTGTTACTTGTGGCAGGGTTGGTACTACTGTATTTGTAAAATAATAAGGTGTTCTCCTTTTTATTCATAAACTGATACTTTATATAATGCACAAAAAAGACGCTAGCCTGTTGGTATAGCGTCTTTTTTTATCTCAATCTAATCCTACTGCCAATTACATATCAAAAACCTTCCCACGATTCATAATATTATTGGGATCAAAGACTTTTTTGATGTTGCGTAAGTAGCTCATTTCAGCCTCGCTGCGGCTGTAGTGTAGATACGGCTTCTTAGTCATGCCTACGCCATGTTCCGCTGATACGGAACCGCCATATTTTTGTACCGTCTCAAACACATGCTTATTGACGATTTGGCACTCGGCAAAGAAATCATCTTTACTCATGTTTTCAGGCTTCAAGATATTCAGATGCAAATTACCATCGCCAATATGACCGAACCAGCACACCTCAAAGTCAGGATAGTTGCTGCTGACGATGTGATCAATCTCAGTGATAAAATCAGGCACATAGCTAATCAGTACGGATACATCGTTTTTATAAGGCGTGAATACTGAGATGGTCTCAGAGATATATTCGCGCAGCTTCCAAAGCTCGGCCGCTTGCGATAAGCTCTGACTCATGACACCGTCAACGACCCAGCCTCGCTCCAAACACTGCTCAAATATTGTCATGGCTTTTTCCATAATCGGCTCATACGGCGCTTCAAACTCTAGCAAGGTATAAAACTTGGTGCGTGATTCAAACGGCTCTTGCACTTGTCCATGTGCCATCAGCTTATCAATCGCCACCTCATCAAAGAATTCAAAGGCAGTTAAATCAATCTTTGCTTGGAAGGCAGAGAGCACATTCATCACATCACTAAAGTTGTCCATACCCAGCACCATGACGTTTAAGTCTTGTGGCTGACGCTCAAGCTTGATCTGTGCATGAGTCACAAGGCCAAGTGTGCCTTCTGCCCCAATGAAAAGTTGGCGCAAATCATAACCAGTAGCGTTTTTGACCATACCGCGGTTGAGATGCAAGATATCGCCACGACCGGTAACGACAGTCAGGCCCATGATCCATTGACGGGTCATACCATAGCGGATGACTTTAATACCACCAGCATTGGTGCCAATATTGCCGCCCATCTGACTGGAGCCTGCTGAAGCAAAGTCGACAGGGTAGTAGAGATCTTTGGTTTCGGCGAATTGTTGCAGCTGTTCGGTGACAACGCCGGCTTCAATCTCAACCATGCGATCGGCAGGAAAAAACTCACCAATCTGGTTCATTTTATCCATGCTGACGACGATTTCGCCGTTGGCGGCGACTGCGCCCGCTGAGAGTCCAGTACGGCCACCACTTGGGGTGATCACGACGTTGTGTTCGTTAGCGAGTAAGACGATGGTCTGTACTTGTTCGGTGGTCTTTGGAAAGACGATGGCGGCGGCATTGGGCGTGAAATGCTTGGTCCAGTCTTTGCCCCAGTGCTCTAAGCTCTCAGCATCGGTTTTGATTTGGCTGGAATCGAAATGATGCGTATCGATTAAGGTACTCAGTATCGTTTGGACAGCAATCGTATGGGTTTCAGATGTGCTTTGGCTAGATAAGGAAGTCATGGTCAAATCTCAGTATAAACGTAAGCGCTATGCATAAAGAAGATTATTATATCGCTAAATTGATATAACGAAACCCATATAACTATGTTTATATGGTTGTGGGTGTATAACTGGAAGTTGGTTATATTGATAATTATCGAGCGATTCGAGTGTGCTTACTCAGACGAGCCGAGACAGTCGTAAAAGATAAGCAAGTCCATTGCGAACCAAATGATTCACTATAGCATAAAAAGTTTTCAGGCTTAATCATCAATAATTGCTGTAATCTGCTAACATCAAGGTCGGATTTTGTGTAAGATATCTAGACTGTTTTCGTTTCACTCATCATGGATTATCCATCAGATAATTTTATAAGACAATTATAGGACAGTTCTCACATGGCGTTATCACTACAAAAAGATAAGATCCGGTTTTTATTGCTCGAAGGTCTACATGACAATGCGTTAAAAGTATTGGAAGGGGCAGGCTATCATAATATCGAGAACATCAGTCATGCTCTTGATAAAGATGAGCTCATCGAAAAAATTAAAGATGCCCACTTCATTGGTATTCGTTCGCGTACGCAATTGACACGCGAGGTACTTGAGCATGCGCATAAGCTGATCGGTATTGGGTGCTTTTGTATTGGTACCAACCAAGTAGATTTGGACGCGGCTCGCGATCTTGGCATTCCTGTCTTTAACGCACCATATTCAAACACTCGCTCAGTGGCAGAGCTGGTATTGGCCGAAGCCATCATGCTATACCGCGGTATTCCTGAAAAAAACGCGACCGTCCATCGTGGCGGCTGGGGTAAGTCTGCGGCTAACTCACATGAAGTCCGTGGTAAGACGATCGGTATCGTCGGCTATGGCTCTATCGGCTCGCAATTGTCTGTCCTAGCAGAAAGCTTCGGTATGAAAGTCATCTATCATGATGCTGTGACCAAATTACCACTTGGTAATGCCGTTCAGGTTGGCAGCTTAGAAGAGCTACTATCAACAGCTGACATCGTGACATTGCATGTACCTGATTTGCCAAGCACGCGTTATATGATGAAAGCAGAGCAGTTCGCGCAGATGAAAGAAGGCAGCTACTTTATCAATGCGGCTCGCGGTACCTGCGTTGAGATTGATGATCTTGCAGCAGCGCTTGAGTCTGGCAAAGTATTGGGCGCGGCGATTGATGTGTTCCCAAAAGAGCCAAAATCTGCGGACGAAGAGTTTGAGTCTCCATTACGTAAGTTTGACAATGTGATCTTGACGCCGCATATCGGTGGTTCAACGCAAGAAGCGCAGGCCAATATTGGTCTAGAAGTGGCTGATAAATTCGTGAGATACTCTGACCAAGGTGATACGGCAACGGCTGTCAACTTCCCAGAAGTTTCTGTACCGTTCAAAGAAAATTCACACCGTTTGCTTCATATTCACAAAAACGTACCAGGCGTACTATCTCAGATCAACCGTCTGTTTGCAGAAGCTGGTATCAATATTTTGGCGCAGAGCTTGATGACAGAAGGCGATGTGGGTTATCTGGTGATGGATGTCGATTATAACGATTCGACAGCAGCGCTAGATCAATTAAAAGATGTAGAAGAAACGATCCGCGTACGTATTCTGTTCTAAGCAGTACTTATATTTTAATTTAATTAGCAGTAAAAAATAGCAGGCCATTTTATGAGTGCCTGCTATTTTTTTATTTTAAAAAAGTTTTAAACAGGCAGTTATAGTTCCAATGACACCTATTTCTGCGTCATAAGAACTTTTTAGCTTATTTATATGATGCCCAATATTTCTACTTTATATAAGTTAAATTTTTATGAACCTTGTAAGACGATAGTTAAATAAATATACAAAATATCGTTAAATATATAAAGCAAAACACCTACCTATGTATTCTTTGATTCATTATATTTATCATCTTAGTTCCGACTGGTTTTTGTAAAAGTCTAATACAAAAGCTGCTAACTAATCTAAAAATAATCTATTGAACAACATAGTGTTGAGAAGAGGCTTTATGAATAATAACTTACTAAAAGCGATTGCCTTTGGAGGTGTGTTGGCTACTACTGCGGTGGCGAGCCATGCTGCGGGTAATCAAGAAAACTACCAGCTATCCAGTCATATTTTGGATATCAGTACAGGTAAACCTGCGCCAAATGTCAATGTGAAGCTAATGATGCAAGATAAGGCAGGCGGTTGGAAATTACTGAATACTCAAAAAACGGACGCCAATGGACGTATTGGCAACTTTTTACCGAATCAAGATGGTGTTCAGCACGATGGTACTTATAAGCTTATCTTTGAGACAACTCCTTATTTTCGTAATCAAGGTCTGAAGTCTTTTTATCCTTATGTTGAAGTCAACTTCAACATTGAAGGCGACAACCATTATCATGTGCCAATCACTTTATCGCCATACGGCTATAGTACGTATCGTGGTAGCTAAATTGTATTGAGTGAAAATAAAGACAAAAAAACACCTCAGCTAAATCATTAACTGAGGTGTTTTTTTTGGTTCAATTAGAAGCAAATTTATTCTGTTTTGGTTTTTTCGTCCGCTTCAGCTTGACGACGGGCTTCAATCTTGGCGGCTTTGCGTTTTTCTATGACATCCATGACATCGCTACCGATGTGAGCTTCGCCGCGTTTTTGTGCTAACTGCATTTGATGCTCACGCTCGCGGAATCGGGCTTTTTGCTCATCCGTTGCTTTATCGATGCAATGCGGGCATGATTCGCCTTTGATGTAGGCGGGGCTTTGCATATCATCAGCAGTAATGGGCATACGGCAGGCAAAACATTGCTCATAGCTGCCTTTTTCTAAGTTGTGATTGACCGACACACGGTTGTCAAACACAAAGCAATCGCCTTGCCACATCGATTCGCTGACTGGGATTTCTTCTAGATATTTTAAGATGCCACCTTCTAGATGATAGACTTCTTCAAATCCTTGCTCGCGCATATAGGCAGTGGATTTTTCACAGCGGATGCCGCCTGTACAGAACATCGCAACCTTTTTGTGTTTGGCTGGGTCCATCTTTTTGGCGACATATTCTGGAAACTCACGGAAGGTTTCCGTGTTTGGGTTGACCGCGTTTTGAAACGTCCCAATTTTCACTTCATAATCGTTTCGTGTATCGATCAGGATAACGTCTGGGTCTGAAATTAGTGCATTCCACTCGCTAGGTTTGACATAACGACCAACGGACTGTAGCGGATCAATATTCTCTACGCCCATGGTCACGATTTCTTTTTTGAGTTTTACTTTGGTGCGGTAGAATGGTTGAGCATTGGTATAAGACTCTTTAAAGGTAAAGCTGCCAATGGCTTCAATGCTGCGCAGATAGTCAAGGACGTTATCAATGCCTTGACGTGTACCAGAAATCGTACCATTAATACCCTCGCTTGCAATGAGTAACGTACCTTTAACGTCATTATCGAGCATAGTATTTAAAATTGGCTCACGGTATTGCTCAAAGTCGGCAAAGCGTGTGAACTTATAAAGGGCTGCAACCACGATATTATTGGTGACGCTATCGTAGGCGGGAGCCGATTTGTCATTAGGCATAGTGGTTTCTTGGATACTACTATTTTGAGTGGTGCTCATGTCTTTCTCCTGCTGGCTGGGTCGCAAACCCAGTGCAATACGTTAAGTCTTTTGAGGTGATAAAAACACTGGCGCAATTGTGGAATTGACCAATGCGCGCGTAGTGTAGCAAATTTTGGTAGGGTTTTGAATGGGTTATATAGAAATGTTTTATAAATAGTGACTAAAATAAGGGCTAACCAAACACAAAAAAGCCCAGTAAAATACTGGGCTTTTTTATATTCACTGCGTAAGCGTTGAGTTTACTTACTCTGGAACCACGTATCTGCTTTACTACGAGCACTAGCAATATCAGCACTTGATAAGTTCAATGCCAATTGACCGATTTTGCCACGAGCTTTGTTACGAACTTTTTCATCTAGCATGCCATCACGGGCAGCCAAGTCGTACCATTTATAGGCATCAACCAAATTCTTTTGCTTTTCATCTAACAAGGCAAGCGTATAGCTGGCACGGTTATCGCCGCGCATTGCTGCTTTTTCTAACCAAATACGAGCTTGTTGTAGGTTTGGTTGTACCCCTTCACCGCGCAAGTACATGATGGCAAGGTTCAACTGAGCAGGAGCGACACCTTGATTTGCCGCTTTGGTGTACCACTGGATAGCTTGTTGAGTGTTTTGGGCAATGCCTTGGCCTTTTTGTAGGCGTTTGGCTAAATAAAATTGAGCGTGATCATTACCTTGAGCAGCGCTGGCAGACAGCTCACTGACAGGCATTAGCTCAAAACGTGAGGTATCAAGTGGCACGTTTGATATTAACTCAGCGTTTGCAATACCCGCACAAGAAAACAACGCGGTAAACAACGCAGCTTTTAATAATTTCATAGCAGCTCCAATATTAGGCAGTTAATAAGCAAAAGAAAAAGTTGTACCGCTGAACCGAATTAAGCGGCAGTAACAATTAGGTGAAATCTTGCAGTATCAACTTACCTAATCATTAGCAATATAATTTATCATGGTAGTGTTGCAATGGACCAACATTGGACCCATAAATGGTCGCCGTGGCGGTACTGCTGACACTATTTCGCTAGCTTAACACCCAAACTTACGAAACTCAAATACTAATTACACGATTCAATTCCTATCTATACCTGTTTGACCTTAATAAAATCATAGAGTTACTTGATTGTAATAATAAAACCAAACTTTATTAAGGTTAAGAATTGTACCTGCAGAATTTCTTGGCGCTTATTGTTTTCAATTATATTTTATTGACTGGCTGCTATTGTTATTCTGGTTTTTGTTTGGTAACGCGATAGATAGCGACATCTGCTAATAAATTGGGCGCTTGTCGTATCAAGGTTTTCATCAAGGGAGTATGTCCTTTTTCAGAATCACTGACCGCAAAGCGGTTGATGATATGAATATCGTGCTTGGCGCACAATTGCTCAAAATCTTTAAAGGTGCATAAATGAATGTTTGGTGTGTTATACCATTCGTAAGGCAGCGCTTCTGAGACAGGCATCAGACCTTTTAGTCCCAAATGCAGACGGTTTTGCCAATGGGCGAAATTCGGAAAGGTAATAACGGCTTCACGAGCAACGCGTAGCATATCGAGTAACAAGACATCA
Source organism: Psychrobacter alimentarius (assembly GCF_001606025.1). Taxonomy (NCBI): domain Bacteria; kingdom Pseudomonadati; phylum Pseudomonadota; class Gammaproteobacteria; order Moraxellales; family Moraxellaceae; genus Psychrobacter; species Psychrobacter alimentarius. The sequence continues at coordinate 567,994 of NZ_CP014945.1, forward strand.
GGTGCTTTTACTGCCTGTAGTGCCCGTGCCATAACAACTGTGTCAAAGCTATTGTCAGCGAAACGCGCTAGACCGTCGTTGAGATCTTGTTCAATAATAGACAGGCCTTTTGCGATACCATCATTGATTTTTTCTTCATCAATCTCAAGTCCGTAGCCCGTCACCCCGCGATGTTGTTGCAAATGTGCGAGCAGCTCCCCATTACCACAGCCTAAATCTAGCACATGTGACTGCGGCGCAATCCAGCGCTCAGCCAGTTGATGATCCATTCTCATGAGCGTGCTCCTGTTGGTTGCTGGCGATTGTTTTTTGGCTGGCGGTCTGCAATAAATGGCGCCGTTAAAAACCCTTTGACAGCGCCCATATAACGCGGGATGTCGAATAAAAATGAGTCATGACCGTGCGGCGCGTCGACGTTGATGTAGTTGACGGGTTTTCCTGTTGCCATTAAGGCATCAACAATCTCTTGCGAGCGCTCTGGGGCAAAACGCCAGTCAGTGGTAAAGGACACAACCAAGTATTGGCATTGTGTGTGGGCAAATGCCGCTTTAAGCGCTGTCAGCTCTTGCTGACGGTTGTGCTCATTATTACTGATAACGGCTAAATCGTCCTCTAGCTCAATTTGAGTGGCTGTTTTGGACGCTTCGACTGATGCACCAATTGAGTCTTCAAGTTCTGTTACAGGCTCTGTCGTTTCTGTAGACGGTGCTGAAGGACAATCAGATGTCAAATAGCCACGTGTTGGGTCAAAATAGTCTAGCGCTTTGGTCATCAGTAAATATGTGTTGGCATCGAAGTTTTCGCTAAAACGCTCACCTTGATAGCGCAAGTAGCTCTCAACTTGGAACTCAACATCGTAGCCATACATAAATTTGCCAGACTTTAAGTCACGACCGAATTTGGCCTTCATGGCATCATCAGTCAGATAAGTAATATGACCCACCATTCTTGCTAAGATCAGACCGCGACGAGGGTAAGTACCTGCCTGCAAGTAGCGCCCATCCTTGAAGTCAGGGTCAGAGAGAATGGACTGACGCGCCACTTCATTGAAGGCGATGTTTTGTGCTGACAGCTTGGGCGTACTGGCAATGACCACACAGCGCTTCAGCCTGTCTGGATAATCCACCGACCATTGGAGCGCTTGCATGCCGCCCATTGAGCCGCCAACGACAGCGTGCCAAATGTCAATACCAAGTCGGTCTGAGAGGATGGCTTGAGTTTTTACCCAGTCTTTGATAGTGACCAAAGGAAAGTCAGGGCCGTATACTTGAGATTCGCTATGCTCGCTTGTATCGTCATCTGCATGAACGCTGTCTGGATTGATGGTGGTTGGACCAGTAGAGCCAAAGCAGCTGCCAATATTGTTGACACAGACCACATAGAATTGATTGGTATCGATGGCCTTATTAGGGCCAATCATATTATCCCACCAACCCGCTTTTTTATCATCGTTACTATGAAAACCCGCGGCGTGATGGCTGCCTGATAGGGCATGGCAAATAAGCACCGCATTTGATTTATCGCTATTGAGCGTACCATAGGTTTCGACTATTAAGTCAAACGAGGGCAGCGTACGATTGCACTCTAAGGTCAATGGCTCAGCAAAATGAAAAATCTGGGGCGTGACGATACCTACGGAGCCTACAGAGTTAACCGCATTAGTTGAATGGACTGTTTCTTTAGGAAGAAGGTCACTGGTATTATCAGGGCGTGCGTTCAAAGCTACCTCGCAAGACTACAATTATCATTAAAATAAAATGGCAAGATGTCGATAGAATATTTGACTGACACCGTTTTTACCTACACTGTTTTTTACCCACTTTTCATTACCACAGGCCTGCCTATTGTATGGTGATGCGCATATGAGTACAACCTTCATGCAGCTTTTCGAGCTGAGTTTTTATAGAGGCAGAATGATGCAAGTGAAAAAGGTATGATCAAACACTGAGTATCAAATTGTGTCAGCACACTTTTACCCTGCGTTATTAATAGATAAAATGCTACACTTACATGGCGTTGGTTTAACACTGACTTAATAATCTGTTATCGACTTACTTTGCCTGTCATCTTGTATTTTTTAATTAACCAATAAAATAGTGCTGCTATGAAACCTGAACTGCCTCCACGTATTGCTGTCCTATTAGTTAACCTTGGTACACCAGATGAGCCGACCGCGCCTGCGGTACGTCGTTATCTGAAACAGTTTTTGTCAGACCCTCGTGTGATTGAAATCCCAAAGTTCTTATGGGCGATTATTCTGAACCTATTTGTTTTGCCCAGCCGTCCTAAACGTGTGGCAAAGGCTTATGCCAGTATTTGGGAAGGAGATTCACCGATTCGTAAGATTCTAAAGAGTCAAGTTGAGCAGTTAGAGCCACGCTTGGCCAATAGCGTTGCGCCATTTCGTGTCTCTGTACATCCTGCCATGAGTTATGGTAATCCAGGTTTACCGGATGTGATGGATACACTGCGTAGCGAAGGCGTTGATCATTTTGTCGTATTGCCTTTATTTCCGCAGTACTCCGCGTCGTCAGGCGGTGCGGTATATGATGCGCTGACCAAATGGACGCTTAAGCAACGCAATCTACCCAATTATACGATTGTGAAAGATTATTTCGCCCATCCGTTATATATTCAAGCATTGGCAGACTCGATACGTCGGTTTCAAGCGAAACATGGCAAGCCTGAAAAGCTGATGTTTAGCTTTCATGGTATTCCGCAGCCTTATGCTGACAAAGGCGATCCGTATCCCAGTCGTTGTAAATGTACGGCAGCGCAAGTGGCGCAGACACTAGGTTTGCAAGCAGATGAATGGATTATCAGCTTTCAGTCACGCTTTGGCAAACAAGAATGGGTGAAGCCTTATACGGACGTAGTGTTAGAGGACTGGGGCAAGTCTGGCGTGCGCTCAGTACAAGTAATTAGTCCTGCGTTTTCAGCCGATTGTTTAGAGACACTAGAAGAGCTTGCGATCGAAAACCGTGATAACTTTTTGGAGGCAGGCGGGCAGGAGTATCATTATATTCCAGCGTTGAACTTGGATGAAGCGCATATTGATTTGCTCGAAGCGTTAAGTGCGCCATTGGTTAAAGGTTGGGCAGGCACCTTGGATGGTTGGGCATAAATAAATCAGTTGATAGCCAGCCTGACACAAAGATAATGAGTAAAAATACCGAGCCTGTCTGAGGTTCGGTATTTTTTTGTTAGGATAACTTTTATCTGAATAGATATAGTGAAATAAAGTTGAGATTGTTATCAGCAATGTGCAAAACTATGGCAATATTTATGGTTATTTTTGAGGGTTAATATGTCTATCTCTAGTGGTACACCCAATACGGTCTCACTACAAAAAAATAATGCACTGCCACCAGAGTTACCGCCAGTAGATGAGTATGGCAAGTTATTGCCGCAATTATTAGCTGAGCCTAGATCTGGCAGCGCTGGCTGGGGTATCAGTTGGATCACCAACGCTTTTGCCCTATTTAAAGAGCAATTTTTGTTATGGATAGGAATGGTGGTAGTGTATTTGATCATCATGGCGGTCACGAGCGCGATTCCTGTTATCAATCTTATTTTTTCTATTATCTCTTTTGTGTTTATTGGCGGAATAATAAAAGGCTGCGCTGCGCAAGTAAGTGGTAAAGAGCTGAGATTCAATCATCTTTTTTCAGCATTTGGTACACATTCAGGGCCGCTGATTATTTTATTCTTACTGTACGTTGTTGCCCTTATTATTGCTATTGTACCCGCAGGGATTATATTTGTGGCTTTAGCTCATGTGCTGAGTAGTTCGGACAGTATCAATAGCGTGCTATCGGCCGACCAAATCAGTAATGGCACTATCATAGCGTTGTTACTTGCCTCATTGGTCGCCATACTAATCTTTATACCTTTATCTATGGCAGTTTGGTTTGCACCTGCCTTAATCGTATTGCACGATATACGTCCTATCGAGTCAATGAAAATGAGCCTCAAAGGATCGTTAAAAAATATCGGACCTTTATTTGTATTTTTCCTAGTAGGGCCGATTATTGCTTTGTTGGTATTTACCCTTACATTGGGAATCGGCATGTTAGTGTTAGTACCAATTGGTATGATTACCTATTATACAAGCTACCGTGACGTTTGGACCGATCAGCCTCTATCTGCGACGACTTGATTTCTCCGTTTTCTCATCACATTGACATATTGCTATACGCCACAAAAAAGCCTGCTTTATTTTATAAAGCAGGCTTTTTTAGTATATACGCGCGTCAAACATTTTATTTATTTTTAAAAGTCATCATCATTACTACGCTCTGCTGCTTCTCTGTCTGCAATATCCATCGTATCAGGATAATGACTGTCATCAAGATTGTCTTGTACCAGCAGTTCATCAACACGTGATTCATCAAGGTTCTGGCGATGTATAGGCGTCAAACCTTGCGTGGCATCCGTGCCCACTTCTGAGTTATCAAACCCAGCACTGTTATCAATCACATCATCGTTGTCAATCGTGTGTAGCATTGGATTGTCTAAGTCGACCAGTTGATTGTCCTGATCTTCAGAGTCATTATTGCTAGTCGTGTTACCGTCAATATGATCCATCTCTTCTGGTAATGGGGTTTTTGAATTTTCCATGGAAGCTTCCTTATTATTATTAATTAAAAATAGATATTGATTAGAAATAGATGATTTTGTTTATCAAGGGTAGTTTGACGGGTTATGATAATGGCGAATAGTGGTAAGGTGTCACAGCATGTTCAAAAAATGTAAGACGGCCAAACAATCAAAAAGGTCATATATGGTAGCCACTCGTCATTTCTTCCTCCCCTTATCTCTGATAACTGCCACTGTTGTCATGACGGCATGCGAGCGTTTGCCCTTTATCTATACTGGTTCTGACTATGATGCTGATATAAAACTGCCTCTTATTATCGATGCTCATTTACCAACTGCCACGACGACGATAGATTGTGCAGCGTTAGTTCCTAATCAGACAGTGATCGTAAAAGGCCATAGTGTCATCAGCCAAGGCTGCGACCTGACAAAAAAATCGATACGGTTTGAGCTCAATACCTCGGACAGCTCCCTTGATTGTCAAGGCGCGATGCTCAGCCTTACTGCCAATGATGCATCAAAGGCGAGTGCCATTACCATCAGGCCTAAGACCGATAGTGCTATCAATAATATTGCTGTGGCCAATTGTCATATAGATGGCTATGGTCACGCCCTCCATATTCGTCAATATAGTAATCCTAACCAGCGTTATGCGCGCGGTTTGATTGCACCTGCTGCTAATCGAGCGCTTGCGCCAAGTGATATTCGAGTCAGTAATGTCACTAGCCGCAACAGTATCAATAGCGGCATGTTCGTGGGTGACCATGTACATGGTGTTACTTTTGATAAAGTGTATATCCAAAACGCAGGGACAGTAGGATTGTATTTGGAGTTTGGTAGCCGCGATAATGTGATTAAAAACTCAGTTTTTGTAGGCAATGGCTTTCGAAATTTTAAGCCCAATCGTGAGGCAATAGCGGTTGATTCCTCTAGTAACAACCTGATTGAGCATAATCGTTTTATCCATAATGGCGCAGGTAGTGTGCTTTTATATCGTAATTGCTTTGAGCATGCCAATGACCCTGCGCGCAGTAATCATTTTAAGCGCACCGAGTCGAGTCGTGACAATATGATCCGTCATAACGTTTTTCAAGAAGAGCCAGTTGGGGTTTGGATAGCCTCAAGACAATCCCGCAACCTAAAGGGCTTTGAATGCGGGGCGTATTTGATTAAACAAACCCCATTTACCAGCTATCACTTAGATAGTGCCAAAGACAATCAGGTGATTGATAATCGTTTTGAGCAAGTAGAACAGGGTATTATTATCGAAGATGACAACACACTTGTGAGCGGCAATCAATTTGCAGCAACCGTAGATTTGCCTATCAGCATTGGCTCTGAGATACGTGAAGAGAGTCGGGCAGGCGCGATAAAAGGGACGATGATGAAAGACAATGTGTTTGTCGATAAGACCACGGAGCAAGCAATAAAGATTCGAGAAGCAAGCAAAACGGCCACTCTTATTAAGTAGCCGTTTTGAGAGTTATTAATTATTGAGACTTGTTGATTGTGATGAAAGGGCGAGACGCGCACAGACCGTTTATTTGGCGCCAATCTTAGTATTGACCCAGCGTATCAATGGATCAGGGGTGATTTGCGCCAGTGTTTGAAAGGCTTTGGCTGGCATGCCAACAGTGTAATGCACGCTTTTTAACTTGCGATTGGGACGTGTGGTAAGTTTACATAAGGTTTTTGCTACGTCATTAACAGTCAAATTGATACCTAAGCGCTCTACGCTGGTTACGTTAATATCGGCGGTCATGTCTGATTTGACCCAAAGTGGCATCACATCAATCACTTTAATACCTTGCTTTGCATACTCGATATTTAGGCCTTCAGTGAGACCACGTACAAAAAACTTACTGGCAGCATAGTTTGCCACTTCGGGCTGGCCGTAGATTGCAGATGCAGAGGAGACATTGATGATTTTGCCATCTTGACTATCCGCCAGATGCGGCGCAAGTTTGTGACAGCCAATCAGCACACCTTTACAATTCACATCAATCAGAGACAGTTGTTCATCGAGATCGGTTGTGGGCAGTGCGCCACTGACCAACACGCCTGCGTTATTGATTAAGACATCAATGCCACCAAATCGCTCAAGCATCTGATTGATGGCATTATCCCATGAGTTAGGCTGAGTCACGTCAAGTTGACCTGTGATGACCTGATGTTTTTTGACTGACTTTTTAAAGGATTTGTCTTTAATGGCCTGCTCAAGAGTCGCCGTATTGGTGGCAAACAACCCAACATTATGCCCTTTTTTTGCTAACTGCTTGGCAGTCGCAAGACCAATACCACGTGATGCGCCTGTAATCAATATATTCATAACAAGAGACTCAGTTATTATTTATTATCAACAAATCGAGAGCAGGCATTCAATGCCTTATCACTCGGACTGATATTTAGTATAACAAATCCATCTGTCTCTATTTTATGCAGGCATGTTGGTTTTATTAAAAATCCTGTTTGTAACTGACATGAGATAAAAGTGTGATTAAAGCTCTTATTTATCGCGTAGACGTTTGATAGTGTAGCTCGCTTGCCTCCTTTTGTTGATTTGCATAGTCATTTATGTTCAATCGCCACAGATATATGAGGGCAACAGCATAGATGATAGTCTCCGAAATCTCTTCGACGAAAACACCAAAATCTTTAGGGAATAATATGGCATTTTCACCCATATACTGCACGACTGCCAGTACGGCGACACTGCCATATAGAGATAAAGGGGCTTTTTTTAATAAAGCCCAAAGGTAGCGCCACGAGTGGATCAACAAGCCTACCACTACTAAATAAATGACTGTGAGAACCATATCTTCCCACCAGTCATAAGAGCGGCTGAGCAAGGTAAAGTTATTTGGAACAAATAAATCTGGTAAATAGTTTAGCTCTCGGCGTATCGCAGTAACAAATATCAGCACGCCTGCCAGCCAAAAAGTTTGCGCCCGTCTGATGTGGCTCTGCAAAAAATAGTGTAGGCAACGTAGTAAGCAGATAACTAAAATGATGTTACCAGGAATTTCGATCATGCTTTCAGGGCTTGTGATAATAAACTCCCAATACTTAAAAAATAAAAAGTGAGCACAAAGGCTCACTGTAGGTTAAAACTCATTCAACTACGTCCGGCTTGGTCAATGGTCATTATAACGTCAACGTTGATCACATGCTGTTGGTTAATATAACTAACGAGTCATAAGGCATTGTTAATATAGACAATACAACCTATGTCCAAGCCAATTTAAGTCAGTGATTAATGCGCCTCATCCCAGTTTTGGCCACTGTCCGTCTCGACCAGTAATGGCACAGCAAAGTCGATATTCCAGCCTTTGTCTACCGCTGTTGTGGTCAATACATCTTGCATGGCGTGGGTAATCAGCTGACTGACTGCACCCACCTTATCGGCATCAACTTCAAACACCAATTCATCATGTACCTGAAGTAACATTTTGGCCTGATCTTTTGGTAATACTTTATCGACTGCAATCATGGCAAGTTTGATTAAATCAGCCGCTGAGCCTTGTAGTGGCGCGTTAATCGCCGCACGTTCAGCGCCTTGCTTGACCATACGGTTGCTATGATTGATATCTGGCGTATAGAGCTTACGGCCCAATATGGTCTCGACATAGCCTTTCTCATAAGCACTGGCACGCGTGTTGATCATGTAGTTTTTGACACCAGGATAACGCTCAAAATACATATCGATGTAATCTTGCGCTTCACCGCGGCTCATTTGCAACTGCTTGGCAAGACCAAAAGCGCTCATACCATACAGTAGGCCGAAGTTAATGGCTTTGGCATTACGGCGCTCCGTTGGTGTGACATCCGCGACATCCTTGCCAAGCACCTCAGCAGCGGTCGCCGCGTGAATGTCCAGCCCTTCATTAAACGCATGGGTAAGGTTATTATCGCCTGAAAAATGCGCCATCAAACGCAACTCAACTTGTGAGTAATCCGCGGCCAAGATGACGCGACCTTCTGGTGCAATAAACGCTTGGCGAATTAAGCGACCGGTCGCCGTACGAATCGGAATGTTTTGTAAATTGGGCTCTGTAGAAGACAAACGGCCCGTACTGGTCAAGGCTTGGTGATAACTGGTATGGACACGATCGGTCTCGCTATCTGCAACATTATCAAGTGCATCGGTATACGTGCTCTTTAGCTTAGAGAGACCACGATACTCAAGAACGATTTCGACCAATGGATGGTCAATCTTGGATAACACGGCTTCACCCGTCGAGTATTGACCAGACTTGGTTTTTTTACCACCAGCAACACCCAGCTTTTCAAACAATACTTCACCAAGCTGCTTAGGGGAGCCGAGGTTAAATTCTTCTCCAGCCACTTCATAAGCGCGTTTTTCTAATGCGATGATTTCTTCGTCAAAGCGTTTTGATAGCTCGTTTAAGAATGGTCGTTTGATAAGAATGCCGTGCGCTTCCATTTGGCAAAGTATCTGTGCTGTTGGAATCTCTAGCTCGTGGAGCAATTTGGCGTTATTGCTGTCATTTGCCATCTCTAAACTGAATACATCAAACAACTGATAAGTAATGTCCGCATCTTCACAGGCATAATCACTGGCGATATCAATAGCGACCTGATCGAAGGTGACTTGTTTGGCGCCTTTGCCCGCAACGTCTTCATAGCTGATGGTTTGGGTTTGTAGATAATGGCGTGCCAAGTCGTCCATACCGTGACGAGTGACCGCCGCATTGATCACATAGCTGGCAAGCATGGTATCCATTGCCCAGTTGTTAGGGTGCTCATGGAGCGCGCCAACAAGGTCAATGTCATAGTGAGCGAGAATATGCGCATCGTACTTTAGATGCTGACCAATTTTGCCAATGTTTGGGTTTTCTAAAATAGGCTTTAAGCGCGTCAATACCATGTCGCGATCAAGCTGTTTGGCTGTTAGCTCATCGCCCTCTAAGCTGTGGGTAAGCGGTATATAGTAGGCTTCATGAGCTTTTACGGCAAACGATAGACCGACGATTTGCGCCTCGCGCCAATGCACGCTGGTGGTCTCAGTATCAATGACAAAATGCGGCACGGATGCTAATAATTCAACTAGACTGTCAAAAGCTGGCTCATCTAAAACCGTGTGCCATGCTTTGTCGTGACTTTTACTGTCTTTGGTATCCGTGATTTTTGACGACTGTAAGTACTTTGCTACCTGTGCTTGTGATTCAGCCTCGGCTTGGCTGTCAGCGACACTTTGTGAGCCATTGGCTGGATGATTTGGATGATCGAGCGAGGCCAGCTCATTTCTAAACTCAAGCTCACTATATAGATCGCGTAGTTCGTCTATGTGCGCACAAGGGTCAGTATTGATTTTTAAATCATTCCAATCTTGGCCAATCTCCAAGTCTGTGACGATGGTGGCAAGCTTGGCATTGAATGGAATCTCATCGGCATGATCAATTAAGCCCTTTGCACCGCGACCTTTGATAAAACCAATGTGTTTTAGCATGTTGTCGATGGTGCCATACTCAACGAGCAGGTCTTTGGCCGTTTTTTTACCGATACCCGGCACGCCTTTGATACCATCAGAGGTATCGCCCATTAAGGTCAAAAAGTCGATCATCTGATTTGGGTTAATGCCGAACTTATCAATCACTGCTTGGGTGTCTGTTATCTTACCTGTAAAGCTGTCTTCCAATATCACGCAGTCATTGACCAGCTGCATCATATCTTTATCACCAGTTGAGATAACCACATGATGACCTTGTTCAACCGCACGGTGAGCCAGTGTACCAATGATATCGTCGGCTTCTGCGCCTTCAATACGCAATAGCGGAATACCTAAGGCGGTGACCAAGCGGTGAATATAAGGAATCTGCTCGACCAGCTCAATATCGATCGGTGGACGTCCTGCTTTATAGTCGGCAGACATATGATGGCGAAAGGTAGGAGACTTGGTATCAAAGCACACGGCCATATGGGTCGGATGATAACGACGCATCAGCTTCAATAGCGCATTGAGCGTACCACGGATGGCATTGGTTATCAGCCCTTGTGAGTTTTGCATGGTTTTAGGCAAGGCGTGATATGTGCGAAACAGATAGTAAGAGCCATCCACCAAGATAAAAGGCGGCTGGTTTTTGTCGACGTGATCGGTGCTCATCGTCGCGACGTTGGGCATGGTAGCAAAGTTTGGTAAGGTTTCAGGATTGATGGCTTGGTGGGAATTATGATCACTGTCTGTGGTGATGTCGGTTGTATTATCGGTCATAAAAGTCACTTATCAGCTATTGGATAAAATATACCCTTATTATAACGATAAAATCAGCGCGTGCCGAACTGCTGAAAAGTTAAGAGATGTTCTTATGGGTAAACTTCCAATGCCATACCCAACATAAAAAAAGAACCCAGACAAGCTGAGTTCTTTTATTATCGGTAATAAAGCTTCTGATATATTATTTTACTTCTGACGTGACTTCTACATCGATATTGCCACGAGTTGCTTTTGAATATGGGCAAACTTGATGCGCTTTTTCGACCAATTGTTGGAATTCATCTGCTGACAATTCTGTGTTCTCACCAACCACATGAATTTTAGCAGCTAGTTTATAGTCATGACCTTCGCCTTGAAGCAAATCCACTTCTATTGAAGTGGTTGAATCAAACTTGGCTTTTTCCATTTGTTTAACAGCACCTAATGCACTATCGAAACAAGCGCTGTAGCCCATCGCAAAAAGCTGTTCTGGGTTATTGCCTGATTTTCCAGAGCCTGGTGGTACCATATTGATAGTAAGATCATTGTCACTCAGGCTGACTGAACCGGCACGGCCGCCAGTAACGGTTGCTTTAGTAGAGTATAACGTTTTCATAATTCATCCTTTATTTTAGGTTTTTGTGGTTAAGTGATACTTATTAGTATAAGATTTTTGATATAGCGTTTTTAACATCGGACTTAGCATAACAAACCACTAAGTTATTTGTATAAAGCAGTCGTAAATATATACCCTGTCTTTGTAAGTGAAATGTTAAGTAAAAAGATTATAAGGTGACGCATCGACAAAGTTTTAGGTATAAACTGAGACTGTATCAATATAAACTAATAATACAGAGACTTATACTAAAATCATTAGAGCGGATAATAAGAGCTCTATCAAGCACAAGGACATTAGTTGATGAACAAATTGATTGTTGTACCGAGTATTTTTTCTTTGGCCGCTGTGATACTTGTCGGCTGCGGAGAAGACGATGGTACTTATAATTCTGACGGTAGTAGCAACCAGATCACACTGACTAAATTTGCCAATAGCTATGACAGTCAAGCCAATGCCAGTGCAATTGCTCGTATCGATGAGATGTACCGCAGCGGCGAACATGAAATAAAGACAAAAAATATCGTCAATAATTATATCAATCAAAGTTTGAATACTTTAGACAAAACCGTGCTGGCTGATAACTTTGAAGGGCAGCTTGAAAATAAAAATATTGAAGTCGATAATCGCACGGTCAAACGCCCCATTTATGAGAAAAATAGTAATAATAAAGTCACTTATGAAACGACCTATAAAACGTTAAATTTATCTAGTCTACAAGCCACCAGCTATAGCGCTGGCACGAACAGAGAAAACAGTCGAGGAATTTTGACGGACTTAAACAATTATCCTCGTATTCCAGCTAATGTCGCATTCCCAGCCGGTTCAGTGTGTTATATTCCAGTGGTCAAGAGTGATCTCTCGTTTTTAGTCTTTAACGAAAAGAACAAGACTGGATACGCATCGATTGATAAATGGATTGAGGGCGCTGAAGATCGCTTCAATGACAACAGAGATTATAGAACCTCTCAGTTTGGTGTTGGCGTCAGTAACAAGCACAAAGCGGCGCAAGTGACGTTCTTTGAATATCAAAATCAGCCTTCTTATCAGTACAATGGCGTCGAATATACTGACGGTAGTAATAGTAGTAAGGGCACTTATGAGGCAGATTATATTGCCAAGGGTACGACAGAACCCAATACCAACAGTCTGCGCGGTTTGGTAGATTGTACAATCGTCAATGAAGTCGCAGGGGACTTCTTAGCGACACAAATTCAGCGTTATTATTGATCCCAAAAAGCCAATAACACTCTCTATTTAAAAATTAGAGGGTGTTTTTTTTGTGCGCTAATTCTGCACCCTGACGCTAAATCCGCTACAATACGTCCATTATTTATCCTATTTATTTAGATTGTCTTCTAAATGACATCACTATTGAAGCCGAATACTATGAGCGTAGAACCAAAAAAGTTAAGTAAAGAAGTTGCCAAACGCCGTACCTTTGCCATCATCTCGCATCCCGATGCCGGTAAAACCACCATGACCGAAAAGCTATTGCTATGGGGACAGGCCATTCAGGTTGTAGGTGAAGTCAAAGGCCGCAAGACGGATCGTCATGCGACCTCAGATTGGATGAGTATGGAGCAAGAGCGTGGTATCTCAATCACCACATCCGTCATGCAGTTCCCTTATCAAGATCATATCGTCAACTTACTAGATACCCCAGGTCACGCCGACTTTAGTGAAGATACTTATCGTACCTTGACCGCCGTAGACAGCGCGCTGATGATGGTCGATGGGGCAAAAGGTGTTGAGGAACGTACCATCAAATTGATGGAAGTCTGCCGTATGCGCGACACGCCCATCATCTCATTTGTGAACAAGCTCGATCGTCAGATTCGTGAGCCGCTTGAGCTACTGAGTGAGATTGAAGCAGTACTAAAAATCAAATGTATTCCAGTGACTTGGCCTATCGGTATGGGACAAGATTTTGTGGGTGTGTATCATTTAACCGAAAATAAGACATACTTTTATCAAAAAGGTAACGGCGGTAAGATGACCGTCGCTGAGACCCGTGAAGGTTATGATTATCCTGACGTCCGTGAGCGTTTGGGTAGCCTGATGTTTGATGCCTTTGAAGAATCGCTTGAGCTGGTACAGATGGCACTAGAAGAGTTCAGTGTTGAGGCATTTTTGGCGGGCGAGATGACACCTGTCTTGTTTGGCACAGCACTGGGTAACTTTGGGGTCAATATGGTGCTTGATACGCTAGTCAAGTACGCACCGCCGCCCAAAGCCCACCCTACCAACGAGCGTGAAGTGAGTGCTACAGAGACAGATTTTAGTGGTTTTGTCTTTAAGATTCAGGCCAACATGGACCCGCGTCACCGCGACCGTATCGCGTTCTTACGTGTTTGCTCAGGTAAGTACGAAAAAGGTATGAAACTCAAGCATGTGCGTTTGGGTAAAGACGTGCGCATTGCCGATGCCTTGACTTTCCTTGCAGGTGACCGCGAAGCACTAGAAGAAGCGTATCCGGGTGATATTATTGGGTTGCATAATCATGGCACCATCTCTATCGGTGACAGCTTCACCGAAGGCGAAGAGCTAAACTTTACGGGTATTCCGCATTTTGCGCCTGAACTGTTTCGCCGTGTGGTACTAAAAGACCCACTCAAATCAAAAGCATTGCAAAAAGGTCTACAGCAGTTAAGCGAAGAAGGTGCCACACAGGTATTTATGCCGCAGATTAATAATGATTTAGTTTTAGGTGCGGTAGGGGTGCTACAGTTTGAGGTGGTCGCGCATCGTCTCAAAGAAGAGTACAAGGTGCAATGCGTGTTTGAGCCAGTATCGATTGCAACTGTACGCTGGATTCATTGTGATGACGAAGTTGCGCTTGCGAAGTTTAAGAAAAAAGCCCATGACCAATTATCAATAGATGGTGGCGGTTATCTCACCTACCTTGCGCCATCACGCGTTAATTTGCAATTGATGCAAGATCGTTATCCCGAAATTACATTTAGCAGTACGCGTGAGCATTAATACTCGTGGTTTTATCGTATGATTTATCTATTAAGACACGCTGGCCGTGTCTTTTTTATTGGCTACAAATTGTGTGACAGATATGCCGATGGATGTATAAATAAGTAGCAACGTTCCAAAAACTCCAACAGTGTTCCTACAATACATCGCAATTGTTACGCTAAAATATTCGGTAACAACTTAGATTTCCAAATGAGGATATATGGACACTACGAATCAATTGAATACTCATTCATCCGTATCACCTGCATGCTTATCAATGAGACTAAGCCGTTTATGTTTGATGAAAACATTGGCAGCTGGCTTGGTTGTAGGTGCCATAAGCGTGTCTGCAAATGCGACCAATGTCATTAGCAGTACCACGTATCTTGAGTACCAGTTGCCCGAAAAAATACAAGAGATGTGTACTGAGCGTGAGAACTGCCCAAAAATTGAAGTCAAGTATCTCAAAACCAATCATCCTTGGATCAACGATATTACCAATGCTCGCATCAATAACTTGGTGGTAAATAGTAAGCCGACCGAATCAGCGCCTATCAAAACAAAAAGTAGTCCAGCAGAAGTACAAGCGGCTATCAATGATTTTGCAAACTCACAATTTGTAGATATGCCAGAAGACAGACAATGGGCGTATGAGCTGATGGTAACACCCAACTATTTGGGTCATGTGGGTGATGCTGAGCTGTTTGAAATAGAATCGTACTCGTATACTGGTGGCGCTCATGGCATGTCTTATAGCGAATATTTAATATTTGATCCCAGCACCAAAAAACAAATCAAGCTGGATGATATGCTGGTCACCGGAAAAAAATCCCGCTTCAAAACCCTTGCTTATAATGCTTATAAAACGTGGGTAAAAACGTTTGATAATGATGTGAGCAGCTATGAGAAAAACTGGCCATTTACATTAAGTGATAATGTGACTTTGACGGATAAAGGTATCGATATCCTATATCAACCTTACGCTATTGGACCTTACGCCTCTGGTATGCCTACACTAAGTATTCCCTATAGCCAGCTGAATGGGGTGATAAAACCTCGCTTTATTCCCAAATAGCGTGCACAGTCAATTTATAGAAAATGACTGATATCGAAATAATTGTAAATCTTTAGAAAATTGGTAGTAATTATTCAGAATATTTTGGAATTCAACAGAAAAACAAGGAGTGATGACATGACGAACCCTATACATGATGAGCTTGATACAAGCAAAACAAACACGTGGGCGCTAAATGCTTTAACAGAAGCGCTTGGGGATTTGACGGTGACAGTGAGTGAAAGCTTGTCTGTTGGTCGTGGTAGCGACAATGATGTCGTGCTCGGTAGTAAGCAAGTATCACGCAATCATGCCGTGCTAAGCGTTTTGGATGGTCAGTTATATGTGAAAGATTTAGACTCATCAAACGGTACGTTTATCAATAATGAGCGTATTGAAGGGAATATGTCGAGCCTTTTACAAGCAAATGACACGATTGGCTTTGCCAGTTTTAATTTTCAGGTCAACACCTCTGTTGCCGATGCAGAGATGGACACATCAACGGATGCATTGACGCCAGTGATGGCAGATGACGCAGCGACTATTATTGATACTGATACTAATACTAAAGAACCAGTAGTAGCGGCTGAGCCAATCGCCGAAGAGACTATTACTCAAGCACCAGTGACTCAAGAGCCAGTGGTTGAAACGCCAGTCACTGACGAATCAATCGCTGAAAAGCCAGTAGCTAAAGAGCCTGTTGTCGAAGAGCCAATCATTGAAGCGCCAGCCGCTCAGGAGACCGTCGTGAAAAAAACAAATATCGAAGAGATGTTGCCTGTTAAAGATGAGGTGGTGCCAACACCGAGCAATAGTGATGCAACCATATCAGATGCGTCATCGACAGCCGCGACACACG
Organism: Psychrobacter alimentarius; assembly: GCF_001606025.1. NCBI lineage: Bacteria > Pseudomonadati > Pseudomonadota > Gammaproteobacteria > Moraxellales > Moraxellaceae > Psychrobacter > Psychrobacter alimentarius. The sequence goes on from NZ_CP014945.1 coordinate 584,303, forward strand.
AGTCTGCCAACACTTTAGAAACGTCGCCAACCCCAACGACTGAGCATGAGCCGTTAGTGGAGGCCGAGCAGCCAGCTGTACATAAAGAACAAGCTATCCATGAAGAGCCGGTCGTTCAGCCTGAGCATGATAAGACGACCAAAACGGAGCTACAAGAAGAGGCAGATCCTGAAGTTTTACGTGCCAAGCAAGCAGCTACAGCGCAGTTTTCAGGTACAGCCAATTTGGGTCAAGGACATGATCTTGGTACCACGGGTAATAACGCAATGGATCAAGCAGTCGATAATCCCGCGACCACAGAACAAGTGGAGAAAAAACCAAGCGGCGGCTGGTTTATATGGGTATTTATCGCCTTGATTATCATTGGGGTGGCCCTATGGCTGTTTAACATGGGTGGCGCTGGTGCCTAGTGATAGCCCTTTGCTTGTACCTTATACGATTCTTAGTAAGAGTAAGGGAAGTTAAAACATACAAGCAATCACTCAATCGGTAACTGATCAGTCGGTTTAAGCAGCGATAATGCCAGTGGGCTTCGTCATAATTGCGCAGCCGCAGGTTAGATAAGCATCAGCGACATAGCTATTTATGGCATAGGTATTAATAATCCAGTCGTAACAAAGCCATTATTATCAGTTACTGTGAGTTTTTATAACGATCCATTTTTTATAGCGTCAGCATTCAGTAGAGTGCTGACGCTATATTTTGTTTGTCATTTTACTATTGTGTTTATTGTTCTTATCTTTTGCCAATATGTTGTTAAGAGAGCGTTACTATGATGACCTTTAAAGAATATCAAGCGTTTAAAGACCGTGGCTTTAGCCATGCACCACTGGTAAAAAAACGTTTGATGGATGCACAAACGCCAGTGTCTGTGTTTTCTAAAGTGCGCGACTTGAATGGTTCTGCATATTTATTTGAATCTGTTGTCGGTGGTGAGCGCTGGGCACGATACTCAATGATTGGTCTAGGTAGTGAGCTGATTTTGCAATACGCAGATGGCAATATGACCATCAAAAAAAATGACCATATCGATGTAGAGCCGGTAGATGATCCTTTCGATTATATCCGAAAGCTCATGGCAGAGTATAAAATGCCAACCGAAGATGACATACCGACCTTACCAAGTTTTAGTGGGGGGTTGGTTGGTTACTTTGGTTATGACATGGTACGTGTCATCGAGCCGTCAGTGGGTCTGTCTGATGCCCCAAACCCCATGTCGATGCCAGACATGTGGCTGATGCTATCAATGAGTGTGATCGTTTTTGATACTCTAGAAAACACCTTGTCTATCATTGTCTACGCTGACTGTCATACGGAAGATGGATATGGCACTGCTATCCGTGAGCTCGAAAAAATTGAAGACAAATTGGCAGAAATGCCAAATCTGAGTGCACCAATTATGCCGACACCGGTGTTTACATCGCAGACAGGGGCAGAGAAGTATTGTAGCGATGTCAATAAAATAAAGGACTACATCTCAGCAGGTGACGTGATGCAAGTCGTTCCAGCGCAGCGTCTCACTGCTGATTATCTGGGTGACTCATTGGCAGTGTATCGTGCTCTGCGGTTTTTAAACCCCTCTCCTTATCTGTTTTTGGTACATGGTTATACGCTTGACGATCATAAGCGCTTTGACATCATTGGTGCATCACCTGAGATACTATCGCGTATCGAAAATGGCAAAGTGACTGTCAGGCCGCTGGCGGGTACGCGCAAACGGGGTAAAGATGATGCAGAAGATTTGGCACTTGAGCAAGAGCTGCTGACTGACGAGAAAGAAATCGCTGAGCATTTAATGCTCATTGATTTGGGTCGTAATGACATTGGCCGTGTCTGCGAGTATGGCAGCGTCAAAGTGACTGAGAAAATGTTTATTGAGCGTTATTCACAAGTGATGCACATTGCATCCAATGTCGAGGGCACCATATCACCGGATAAAGACGCACTGGACGTATTCTGTGCCACTTTTCCTGCAGGAACGCTATCGGGCGCACCCAAAATTCGCGCCATGCAAATTATCGATGAGCTAGAGCCAGTGCGTCGAACAGTGTTTGGCGGGTCAGTAGGGTATCTTGGTTGGCATGGCAACATGGACACGGCTATCGCTATTCGTACCGCAGTAATGCGCCGTGGTGAGATTCATATTCAGGCAGGAGCAGGGGTGGTCGCTGATTCAGTGCCAGAAGCAGAGTGGGAGGAAACCAATAAAAAAGCGTTGGCCTTGATAAAAGCCGTAGAAATGGCCTGTAATGGTTTGCGTATTCGTTAACGATGCCATATAAAAAACGGTATAAAGCCATCAGTAGAATAAAGATGCGTACTTTTATTTTTGAAAAAATTATTATAATCAATAACTTAAAAATTATTATGAAAATAATGATAAAAAATATGAAAAAGTACTTGCGTCTTTCAAAATATTTGATAGAATAGCCACCACTTTAAGAGAACAAGCCGACTTAGCTCAGTTGGTAGAGCAACTGACTTGTAATCAGTAGGTCGCCAGTTCGATCCCGGCAGTCGGCACCATCTCTCTTAAAGTAGCTTTTTATGAATTTGCCTTAATTGAAGTCATCTTTGTTCAAAGCAACCTAAGGTGGGGTTGGGGAGCGGTCAAACCCAACAGACTGTAAATCTGTCGCGAAAGCTTCGAAGGTTCGAATCCTTCCCCCACCACCATATTTTAAAGTTTGTCATAGCGCCAAGCATGCTCTATATACTAGAGACTCTCGATTAGAGTCTATTTGAACAAGAGCAATTGCGGGTGTGGTATAATGGTAACACCTTAGCCTTCCAAGCTAATGACGCGGGTTCGATTCCCGCCACCCGCTCCATATATACACCATCGCAAAAGTTATAAATAATTCATCACGACAGCCAGTTCTTTAGTACTGTGTCGTGATATTTTTTTTAGTGCAACTTGTTGGTTGACTAAAATTTGCTCATATAGCTCAGCGGTAGAGCACTCCCTTGGTAAGGGAGAGGTCTCGAGTTCAATTCTCGATATGAGCTCCATTTATTATTTACATCTTTTGTGCTCGCCATGCTATTAATATAGCCTTGCATCGACGTTGAAATTATAAAATATTGAAATATATAAAGTTAGTGCGATAGGTAATGATTCAAAGGTGACACTGAGGTGTTGCCTTTTAGTGCTGTCAGCATATTAACAACTTATTGATCTGAATGATTTGATATCGATAAGGTGGGAACAAATAAACAAGCATGCAGACGTTTATACATTATTTTTTGCATTTTGGCTTTCCGCTTTTTATCGCAGTTATATTCTTTAAAAAAGAGTGGAAAAAGGCATACTTGATTTTACTCGCGACAATGTTAGTGGATGTAGACCACTTAGTAGCGAATCCAATTTTTCAAGCCAATAGATGCAGCATTAATTTTCATCCGTTACATACTTATTATGCAATGCTCGTCTATATTGTTTTGCTTTTTTTCCGCAAGCCTTTCAATATTATTGGAATTGGATTGCTTTTCCATATGTTGACGGATTTTACAGATTGTTTGATGATGTCAGCCAGCTAATATAGCTGTTCTGCATATCAAGATAGAATAACGATGATTGGTGTTACAAACAATTTAGATCTTTGTCTATAATACAGCAAAATTGTTTTCGATTATGAGATGTATGACTATTTAAGATAAGTCAGCGTATAATAACCGATACAAAAGATTGGTTCGAAGCATTGTTTTAGCAGTGGTTCGTGCGGTTGATAGCTAGGTTTATGATGATTTGATTCTATTATGAGCCACTAAACAGCTTTTTATTGATCATTCACTAAAAAAAGAGGAATTACCCATGGCAAAGGCCAAGTTTGAACGTAACAAGCCACACGTCAACGTCGGTACCATCGGACACGTTGACCATGGTAAAACAACCCTAACTGCTGCAATCGCAACAGTAGCTGCAAAAACTTCTGGCGGCGAAGCCAAAGACTACGCGTCTATTGACTCAGCCCCTGAAGAAAAAGCACGTGGTATCACCATCAACACCTCACACGTAGAATATGACACTGAAGCACGTCACTACGCTCACGTTGATTGCCCAGGTCACGCCGATTATGTTAAAAACATGATCACTGGTGCTGCCCAGATGGACGGTGCAATCTTAGTAGTATCAGCAACTGACGGCCCAATGCCACAAACACGTGAGCACATCTTGCTATCACGTCAGGTTGGCGTACCATACATCATCGTATTCATGAACAAATGTGACATGGTAGATGACGAAGAACTACTAGAACTAGTAGAAATGGAAGTTCGTGAATTATTGAACGACTATGACTTCCCAGGTGATGACACCCCAATCATCAAAGGATCAGCCACTGAAGCCCTAAAAGGTTCAGAAGACAAGTATGGTGAGCCAGCAGTAGTAGAACTATTAGGCGTACTAGACACCTACATCCCAGAGCCAGAGCGTGACATCGATAAAGCATTCCTAATGCCAATCGAAGACGTATTCTCAATCTCAGGCCGTGGTACCGTAGTAACTGGTCGTGTTGAGTCTGGTATCGTAAAAGTTGGTGACGAGATCGAAATCGTTGGTATCCGTGACACTCAAAAAACCACCTGTACTGGTGTAGAGATGTTCCGTAAACTGCTTGACGAAGGTCGTGCAGGCGAAAACTGTGGCGTACTACTACGTGGTACTAAGCGTGAAGACGTACAACGTGGCCAAGTACTAGCTAAGCCAGGTTCAATCACGCCTCACACCAAGTTTGACGCAGAAGTATACGTACTGTCAAAAGAAGAGGGTGGTCGTCACACACCATTCCTAAACGGCTATCGTCCACAGTTCTACTTCCGTACCACTGACGTAACTGGCGCAATCCAATTACAAGACGGTACTGAAATGGTTATGCCTGGTGATAACGTTGAAATGGGCGTAGAGCTTATCCACCCAATCGCTATGGACAAAGGTCTTCGCTTCGCAATTCGTGAAGGTGGCCGTACTGTAGGCGCTGGTGTTGTTGCTAACGTATTGAACTAATCCATCAGTCTCAGTAATGAGAACTTGAGTTAGTTATAAGAAAGCCACCCTCTATTTGAGGGTGGCTTTTTTTTGGATATGAAAAAGTGATTTCATAATATAGCTAATCTTAAATAAAAAAGTTACAACAATGATGCTGGACTGCCAACGATATATTTTTTTCGCCTCTGTCTGCGAAGGCACAGCAAGCAAGAAAATATGACGTTAGCAGCACTGTATATATTTTATAGTGGATTGACTATAGAAATAATATCTGTCTACATGAACAATGCCTATTCTACATAGCGTCTGTAGTAGACTAAACATTATCAAAATAAAAGGAGAAACTGTGGTTGTCATAGAGAATGTATCAGTACATGCAGTCGACTATCAGCAGACCATTCAAGCAGTAGCTGATATAGAAGCAGTGGTTCAGCCGCATGATGCATGGACGTATCAGACACTGATTACTTTGCTTGAGCAAGACAGTACCGCAATACTGATTGTTTATGATAAACAGTCAAGTACTGCCCTCGATCAAACAGTCATGAGCTATTGCTTATACCAAGTTATTTTTGAGCAAGCTGAGATATTGCGTATTGGCACCCATCCTAACTATCAACGCCAAGGCATTGCGTCACAACTGTTTGACAAGTTAAATAGTGAACTGCTCCATAGACAAGTAGAAAACCTTTTGCTCGAAGTACGGGCGGATAATATTCCAGCGATCGCTTTGTATGAGCAGCAACAGTTTGTAGTGATTCATAGGCGTAAAGGCTACTATCAACTAAAAGATAAAGCGGCTATCGATGCGTTGATCATGCAACGAGTGTATACGTAGAAGTAGCGAGTAGGTACGTGCCAATGCGTTACTCAAAATTAGAAGAAGAGTTGGTCAATGAATCAGTATGATTTTGCTCATTGTTCATGTATTTTTTTTTGCACGTTTCAACGTCAATTTTGGAGCCATGATCTGCTTTCATATACTCTAGTACCTCGACACGCTCGCTGAGCAATTCTACCATCACACTGATGTTGGCTTGTTGCTTTCGTACTTGTGCCAATTTTTGCTGAGTAAGCATCAGCTGCAGATCGATATCGAGCTGACCGTCGTAATAATCATTAAGACTGTCTTTGATTTCAGTCAGGGTAAAACCAATAGCCTGTGCGCTTTTGATCAGTTCAATACGTTCCACGCATTCTGGATGGAACTCAGTATATAGACGTGAGCCTGCTTGACGTTTGCGAGATTTTAGTAAGCCTAGTTGATCATAGTGGCGCACAGTATCTTTAGTTGTATTGGCTTTTGTTGCTAGAGCACCAATCAATAAAAAGGAATTGTCAGGGGACATAATACTCTCGTTGGAAGCTATGAGTGGGAATAAGACAGTAGGAACAATTAACTCAATTTACGCTGCCAAGGGGTTGGTGTATCAAGTAATGAGACGGGTAGTGGTATATAAGCGTCTTTTTGCCATTTGACCGAGCCGGCCCTTATTAAAGTATCTAACTGAGTAAGAAACTCAGCTCGAGGTACGGTAGTGGCACCCAAACTCATCAGATGATCATTCGGTAACTGACAGTCAACAAGAGCGACCTGACTTTGTTCGCATAGCCGCATTAATCCCCAAAAAGCCAGCTTGGAGGCGTTGGATACATAATGGAACATGGACTCGCCAAAATATATGCCGCCAAGCTTTAAGCCATAAAGTCCACCTATAAGCTGTCCTTGATCATTCCATACCTCAATGCTATGGGCAAAACCTTGCGCATGAAGATTGGTATAGGCCTCGATCATCTCTTCATGGATCCAAGTGTGCTCACCTTCAGGAAGCCCATCACTACGCGGTAAGCTACAGGCACGGATGACATCATCAAATGCCTGATTCAAGGTCAACTGCCAACGTTCGCGTCTTGCTTGTTTGCGTAAAGACTTGCTTGGTTGGTAGTCGGAGGGCACCACCACACATCTTGGTTCAGGACACCACCAAGCGATGGGCTCGTCTTCATTAAACCAAGGAAACAGTCCCTGCGCGTAAGCAGAAATCAGCGTGTCAGATGCCAGATCGCCACCCATGGCAACGAGACCAATCCCTTCAGGATCGATAGAGGTAGGATCAGGGAAGTCATAACGCCCAAGACTTTTTAAGGTCTCAGGCGTGATGTTTTGATCGTTTGGTAGAGTGATATTGCCCATTTAGGATTCTTGATCAGCGGTCAATGTTGATGCGTAGGTGTGGTCAGTTGCCATCGTTTCACCAATAGCGTCCAGGTACTTCTCAGCATCCAGCGCTGCCATACAGCCTGTGCCCGCAGAAGTAATGGCTTGACGATACACATGGTCTGCAACATCGCCAGCAGCAAACACGCCTTCAATACTGGTTTGCGTGGCGTTACCATTTAGGCCACTTTTGACTATAAGATAGCCGTCTTTCATATCGAGCTGATCTTTAAACAAATCTGTATTAGGCTTATGACCAATCGCCACAAACATACCCATGGTATCTAGCTGTTTGGTGCTGCCATCAATCATAGACTCAATGATGACACCATTCACGCCCATGTCGTCGCCAACGACTTCTTTGACTTGATGATTCCACTCGATTTTGATATTGCCATTTTTGGCTTTTTCAAATAATTTGTCTTGTAGAATTTTTTCAGAACGTAAGCTATCACGGCGATGCACGAGCGTCACTTCAGACGCGATATTAGACAGGTATAAAGCCTCTTCTACAGCAGTGTTACCACCGCCAATCACAGCGACTTTTTGATCTTTATAGAAAAAACCATCACAAGTGGCACAAGCCGATACACCCAAACCTCTAAACTTGGTTTCTGACTCTATGCCCAAGTATTGAGCAGACGCGCCTGTTGAGATAATTAGAGCATCACAAGTATAAGTGCCGTTATTACCGACCAACTGAAAAGGACGTACGTTTAAGTTTACTTCGTTGACATGATCATAGACCAACTCAGTACCAAAGCGCTCAGCGTGGGCTTTCATACGATCCATCAACGCAGGACCTGTTAAATCATGAGCATCCCCTGGCCAGTTATCGACTTCTGTAGTGGTGGTTAATTGTCCACCCACTTCCAAGCCTGTGACCATCACAGGTTTGAGGTTGGCACGTGCGGCATAGACTGCAGCAGAATAGCCAGCAGGGCCTGATCCTAGAATAATAAGCTTTTCGTGACGTGGAGCAGTATTATCAGTTGCCATGAGTTTGTTCCTTGCTAAATATACGAATTAAAAATAAGAATGATAAATGTTATAAAAAATTTCAAAAAATGAGACTGTTTTGGTTTGTTTAATTGCAATGTGATAATAACATAAGGGCATAGACCCAAAAGTGCAAGTTTGCTAAAACAAACACAGGCATCACTATAATCAAAGCATGTTTGCCTTGACGTTTGGCCTTAATAAATAATGGTTATTTTATAGAGTTTACGCAAAATTGTTAGCGTTATCCTATCAGCTGTTTGTACTAATTGTACGGTTTTATGCATAAATCGCAGATTGACTGACTTTCTTGCCTGCTTTCTTTAGAAGACTGTCGCCACCATACCTATCTATTTGTTATTATAAGAAGTTATGCCAAGTACAGTTAGAGTAAAAAGACCATCGTTATTCACCATTGTCGGAATCAATAATGGCTCTTAACCCTGTTGCTAGGTATATTTATGTCAGCACTTTATGTCAGCATGATTAGGCTTAGTCATGCGGCGACCATTTAGTATTAATAACAAGGCAGATCTTACGTGATATCAGCACCGCTTATTGAGTATTTGAAAAAAGGAATATTTACCCTCCTTGGGTTAATACTGGCCGTTTATCTGTTCGTCATTTTGATGACGTATACGGGTAACGATCCGAGTTGGTCACACATCAGTAGTGATATGACCACAATCAATAATATGGGCGGTGAGACAGGTGCGTGGTTGTCCGACTTGCTCTACAGCTTCTTTGGTTTTGGTGCATGGTGGCTGCTGGCATTTTTGATTTATGAGTCTATCCTTATTTGGTGGGACAATAAGCCTACGTTTTGGCTGATGCGTTTGGTCGCTTATGTCTTCTTATTATTAAGTGCCAGTGCCTTGTTTGCCCAGCTCGTAGCTTTAGTGCAACAATTCACCAATCCTACCGCGACAGCACTTGAAGGAGTGGCGGGTGGCATCATTGGTCTTGAGTTGCAGGTGCGTTTAGCACAGCTCTTAACGCAGTGGGGGAGTGTGGTTTTCTTGATGGTGTTTGTCGTTCTCACCGCGACCTTTGCCTTTAACATTCATTGGATGACGATTTATCAGAAAATCACCGCCCTGTCTTGGTTTGGTTCAGGTGTAAAAAAAGAAAACACACAAGATACCGTAGCAGTCACTCAAAACAGAGAAGTATTAAACACGAAGGGCAAAGTCACCACAGGGGCGAATCCAGATCAAGAAGCGCCAGCTTATGAGCAGTTGCCCTTGGCCTTGCAATCTTCTGAGCAGGCTACCGATAAAAGCGGTCGGTTTAGCAACGTCTTGTCAGACTTTTTGGTGAAGTCTGGGCTTTCTGATAGTGTCAGAGCCTCTATGGCCGCAGCGACACAAGCCACAACAGCAACCCAGACTGCCTTATCTGGTCATGAAAAACCTGATTCTTTAGAGACTGAACCACTAAAAAACGGTACGACTGAGAGTATAGATAATCAAACACATTCATCATCAAATCCTGTCATAGCGCCTGTCCGTAAAGTTGAACCAAGCTTTGCATGGAATGATGCCAATACGGTCGATGATTTGTTGGCGAGTGAGCAGATGGCCTATAGTGCCAATAGCATGAGTCATTCTGATACTGCTGCTCTGACTTCTGATGATATGAGCTCTGAGCCTATAAAAAGTGAATCGTTAAAAAATGAATTCGTCAAAAACGAGCCAACAGATTTAGAAGTGATAGCGGAATCTACGCCAGCATCTACCTCTACAATAGAGGCAGAGCCGTCTGTAGAACCAATCACTGCGAGACCCAAAACAAAGATCATTCAGCCTTCTGTCAAGGAGCAACTGTATAACGAAACAGCCAGTACTGACGCTGTATTATCAACATCAGAAGACACTACAATAGCTGTTGATACATTAGCAGATGCATGGCTAGCAGAGCATGCTGATGTTTTAGAACCTGCTATGGAAACGCAAACCGTCCAGCCCAATGAGCCTCTGTCTAGCAGTCAGGCTGAGTTATCAAACAGTGATACGTCAACCGAGGTGGCGGCATTAGCAGTTGCTTCGCCAGCATTAGACAGCGTAGCCGCGGTGTCAGAAGCGATAGATATGACACCAACCAATACACCGCCTACCAATCCAACAGCAGCGCCAACGGTAGACACTATTGATGTTGCTAATGCTGCGAAAAACACGCAGCCAGTCAAACCGACGATGAGTTTTGCCGTACCAGAAGGGGATAGCAGCAACCATATCACTGATATGATGCCAGAAGATGAAGACACTGATACATCAATCATGCCGCATATTAGCGATGATGATGCCTTTAGTCGAAAGTCACGCTCGATGCAGACGGCACAATATCGCAGCAGCCTTACGCCTATTCCAGAGATGTCTATTCTTGATAAGCCAGATCCAGATCGTAAGCCTAGCTATACCATAGCTGAGCTTGAGCAGCTCTCTGAGCTGTTAGAGATCAAGTTGCAAGAGTTTAACGTAAAAGCGTCGGTAGTTAATGCTATCCCAGGCCCAGTAGTGACACGCTTTGAAGTTGAGCTGGCTCCTGGTATTAAAGCCAGCAAGGTTACGGGTATTTCACGTGACTTGGCGCGTTCATTATCGATGGCGTCTTTGCGTGTGGTTGAGGTGATTCCTGGCAAGCCTTATATTGGTATCGAAGTACCTAACAAACAGCGTGAAATGGTGCGTTTGATTGAGCTACTCAATACCGAGAAGTTCAAAGATCCCAAAGCGCAAATCAGTATGGCGATGGGTAAAGACATCGGCGGCAATCCAATTATTACCGATCTTGCCCGTGCACCGCACATGTTGGTTGCAGGTACGACTGGTTCTGGTAAATCGGTATTGGTCAACTCCATGTTGTTGTCAATGCTACTCAAATACACACCCAATGAGCTGCGTCTTATCTTGATTGATCCAAAGCAGTTAGAGCTTGCTAACTACAATGATATCCCGCATCTACTGACACCAGTCGTCACTGATATGACCGAGGCGGCCAGTAGTCTCTCATGGTGCGTGGCGGAGATGGAGCGCCGTTACCAGTTGATGAGTCTGCTCAAGGTTCGTAAGCTCAATGAGTTTAATAAAAAAGTCATCGCGGCGGAAAAAGCGGGCAATCCTATGCTTGATCCTTTGTGGCGGCCCAATGACAGTGTCAGCATCAGTCAAGCACCAAAGCTTAAAACCTTGCCTATGATTGTCATTGTCGCAGATGAGTTTGCTGACATGATTATGCAGGTCGGTAAGCAGGCAGAAGAATTGATTACACGCTTAGCGCAGAAATCCCGAGCAGCGGGTATTCATTTGATGCTTGCCACTCAGCGCCCATCGGTAGATGTGATTACTGGTTTGATCAAAGCTAATATTCCCGTACGTGCTGCCCTACGTGTCAACTCAAAGGTCGACTCACGGACGATTTTGGACAGTGGCGGCGCTGAGGACATGTTAGGCAATGGTGATATGCTCTTCCTAGGCCCTGGCCAAATTGAACCTGACCGTGTACACGGCGCTTATGTCAGCGACGAAGAGGTCAACCGTGTCTGTGATGCGTGGCGTGAGCGCGGCGCACCGGATTATATTGACAACATGGCTGGCAACTTTGAATTATCTAGCCCAGGTGGTAATGGTGGTGGTAGTGCAAACAATGCTTCTGGCGAAGATGATGGACTGTATAACGATGCGGTGGCCTTTATTATGGAAACGCGTAAAGTCTCTGCTTCGAGTATCCAGCGTAAATTTAGCATTGGCTATAACCGTGCAGCGCGTATTGTGGACTCTATGGAGGAGGCCGGATTGGTCAGCTCAATGGGTAAAAGCGGTAAGCGTGAACTGCTGATGTAGCGTTTAGGTTTCAGTAGATACAGTCGATTCCAAATAAAACAGAACCTTTATATTGCAACGCGGAACAGGTATCAATTTTATACTAAAACTCACTATAGCAAAAAGACGAGTCACAAAAGTGGCTCGTTTTTTTATGAAATGAGCTTAATCATATTTTCACAAATGGAGAATCCAAAACGAATTTCTATGATCAGTCATGCTTTGATTTATCAAAACTGGGTTTATTTACAAAACTATGAGCTTGATCCAATCCCCAAATGACCAATCAGTTTGTTTATCGATTATAAGGAGCCATTTTTTATACTAAACTGACAGTGGTTTATAAGATAAGTAGGCAACAATTTTAGTCAATCTCATTTTAATTACTCTCCAAGGACGGTCAGTTATGTTTAAAGAATACACTCAGTATGATGGATTAGCCTTAGCGGCATTGGTCAACTCAGGTGAAGTCAGTGCAAAGGAGTTGCTGGATGCGGCCGTTTATCAGGCCAATAAACTCAATCCTAAGCTGAATGCCATTGTTCACCGTTTTGATGAGCGCGCTTACAATTCCGCGCAAGCAGGATTGCCAAAAGGCGTGTTTACAGGCGTGCCTTATCTGCTAAAAGATTTGTCATTTAGCTTCGCGGATGAACCGATTACGATGGGCAGTCGCAGCGTCAATATCCTCTCAGAAAACGACAGCGAAATCGTCAAACGGATGAAAGCCACGGGCGTTAACACCTTTGGTAAGACCAATACGCCTGAGTTTGGTTTGATTATCACGACTGAGCCAAAAGCGCATGGCGCTACTCATAACCCTTTCAAGAAAGGCTATAGCGCAGGTGGATCGTCGGGCGGCAGTGCAGCAGCAGTCGCAAGCGGCATTGTACCGATGGCGGGCGCTGGTGACGGTGGTGGTTCGATACGTTTTCCAGCTGCTTGGTGCGGTGTGTTTGGACTCAAACCCAGTCGTGGGCGTAATCCAATGGGACCGAGATATGGTGAAGGTTGGGAAGGCGCAGTTGCTGATCACGTGATTACACGTTCGGTACGTGACAGCGCCGCGATGCTCGACGCTACGAATGGCGCAGAGATCGGTGCACCTTACGTGATTGCCCCGCCAGATGGGACGTTTTTGCAGGCAGCAATGCATGCGCCAAGGCCATTAAAAATCGCTTTGCAACAGCAGCCATTGATTGTCAATACAGTGGTGGACAAAGAAGTGCTCGCCGTACTTGAGAAAACGGCCAAGCAACTAGAGTCTATGGGTCATAAGGTAATACCTTGTGAGCCAAAGATCAATATAGAGCAGTTTTGGCATGACTTTATCGTCGTGGTCTGTGCGCATACTGCCTTTACGATTGATAATATCGAGCGGGAATTTGGGGCTGCTCATATCAAAAACCTAGAGCCGCAAACCTACAATATGGCGCTGCTAGGACGTTCGCTATCAGCAGCTGATTTGGTTCATGCCAAGCACGGTTGGCACCACAGTCAGTATCAAACGGGCCTGTTATTGGACACTTATGACATGATTTTATCCCCGACAGTACCCACGCCTGCTGTCAAACATGGCGTGCTGCCACCAAGTCGTATGGATGAGATGATGATGCGTAGTGCAGGCTGGCTCAACAAGGGTATAAATGTGGGAAAACATGCCTTTCGCTCAGGGATGATTGAAAAGCTGAGTCAACCAGTACTGAGCAAAATGGGCTTTACCTTGCTGGGTAACGTCACAGGATTGCCAGCCATGTCAGTGCCCGTCGGTATGAGTAAAAAAGGTTTGCCAATTGGTATGCAGCTCATTGGAAGTATGAATGATGAAGCGACACTATTGAGTCTGGCAGGTGAGATGGAACGTGCTGGTTTATTTACCAAACCTGCCTTTAAGAAGTAGATTTGTACGCTTTGATTAAATAGCTATTAATTAATCGAAGCGATAAATATCCATCCCCAAACTATGATGTGCCATACTTTGATGCACGACAGAGACACGTTGACCCGCACCTAAAGCAAAGAACAGTGGTAGCAAATGCTCATCACTTGGGTGAACATGCTTATAATTGGGGTACTGTTGCCAATCTAGCGCAGTAGGAATGTCTGTCTTAATGTGCTGTAATAGCCAATCTTTAAAGTCTTTTGCCGCCTTATCAATACTGTCCGCTTGCCAACGCAGGGCTTGCAAGTTGTGCGTGATGCTCCCTGAACCGATAATAAGTATCTGCTCTTCGCGCAGACGTGCAAGCTGTGCGCCCAGCTGATAGCAAGCAATGCTGTCATAATGCTGTGGTAAAGATATCTGTACGATTGGTATGTCTGCTTGTGGATACATATGGATAAGCGGGGCCCAAACACCATGGTCACAAGCACGCATCGGATTGATGCTGCACCTAATACCGCGCGCAGTAAGCTGATGCGCGAGCGATTCAGCAAGCGCTGGCTGACCAGCAGCAGGATACTGTAGCTCATATAGCTCAGGCGCAAAGCCTGAAAAATCATGCCACGTTTTCGGTTGAGGGTTGCTACTTATCTCAAGCTTGGCTGACTGCCAATGTGCGGACATAATAACGATGGCACGTGGCTTGGGTAAGTTTTGCCCGATACGTGCCAATGCACTGGTTGTAGCAGATTGTTCAATCGCAAGCGTGGGTGCGCCATGCGAGATAAACAAGGCTGGCAGTTTAGCCAAGTTAGCTGCCTTAGAGATTATAGCAGACGTGTCTTCCCAAGCATCGGCAGACGTGATGGACTGCAACGTGTGACCATGATGGTCGCCAGGTTGTGAAGTGGGATGAGAGGCGTTAGGTATTGCGCGTTTTGGATATTTCATGTTCCAGTTATTAGGGCGCACGTCAGTTTTTCAATCTGTTTTGTCATGGTTATTTTCAGATAATTTATCGCGAACTGGACTTTGCCTAATTACCGCGATGATAAGGATGGTTGTTATTGATACTCATCGCTCGATACAACTGCTCCATCAAGACAACTCGTACGAGAGGATGTGGCAATGTCAGCGCAGATAACGACCATTTTACATCGGCTTTTGCCAGTACTTCAGGTGAGACACCATCTGCGCCGCCAATGACCAAAGCAATATCATCCCCTTGTTGCATCGCATCTGATAGTTTATCCGCCAAGCCTTCTGTCGAAAGCATTTTACCTTTGACGTCCAATACCCATAATTGTTCGCGCCCAGTGGCATTATGAGCTGCCAAAATGGCTTGACCCTCTTGTTCACGATACTGTGCTAAATTGGCATCTGAGGGGGTTTTTGCTCGCTTGGCGGCCGCGATTTCGATGATGTCTGTACTGAGCATGGGTTGAATACGTTTATGGTATTCATCAAAACCTGTTTGCACCCAGTTAGGCATTTTGTTGCCGACGCTCAAAATTCTTACTTTCATAGTCCATACCACGTCAATAATTAAATAAATATCACAAGGTTTTTTACAATTGGTTGCGGCCAATACATTTTCTTTTTTGATCTATTATTACATCAAAGGTGAAATCGTTTCTGAGACAGTCTGTTCTGTCTTTTGGTGGTGAGGGTCACTCAGGCTTGGCTTTGGAATAATGGTAAGCTTTGCATCCGATTCAAATACAATGGCTTCAACTTCATCGAAGCTATTTATTCCATCAGAGCGCATTGCACATTCTATCTCCTGCCGGGTCAATCGTTCATCACGCATAGCATCTGGTAAAAACTGCCCTTGGTAAAAAACAATGCGCGGCTCGGACAAAATAAAACTGCTAAATTGCGGTGAGATAGAGGCATATTTGGTGACCAAAAACTGCAATAGATAGAGCACCAAAATAGAAGAGGCCCCTTCAATAAAAGGAATGTTTTTGAGCAAAATGGTACTGGCACCTAATGAGCCAATCATGACGGTCACAACCCAATCAAAATTATTGAGCTGAGAGGTAGAGCGTTTTCCTGAAACTTTCGTCACTAGCACGATTAAGACGTAAATCATGGTGGTCGTCAGTACGATGCGCCCAAGCTTGTCTATATTGTCAAAAAAAAGCATGTCCATTAAGCGCGCTCCTATGGTAAGAATAAAACCGTGTGCTGCTAAGCATCGATTCATAAAAGAAAGTAACTGATGAAGCTCACCAATTGATACTGTTAGCCTAACGAATTCTAAGCCTCGAAAGGAAAAAATTTGTAGTCAGTCATTGTGGTTTTATAAGGTTCAAGTCGCGCTTTATTAAACTCATATGGTCTTACGTTTGGGATCAAGCAAACGATTCATTACCCAAATACTGATGCGAGCGCTGACCAATGTCATTACCAATATCAGCATCAGTGAGGACAGCAGCGGTAAGGGCTGTTGTGTGGTCATCTCAAACAATACTTCGCGGCTCACCGCGTCAAACAACCAAAACCAAATTCCCAAGAAGTAAATCACTGTCAGTACCCAAACGACTGCAATACCGCCAAATACTAAGCGATTACTCTCACTTCTATCCAAGGCGCGTTGTTGCTGCTTAGTAAACTTGTGCACCGCAATATAAGCGCCAACAATGATAGAGATTACTGTGACCAACGGTGAGTTTAGCGCCACCTTGGTTTGGATCATCATAAATACGGCGCTGGCAAGCACATAACCAATCGCGAAAAACCCAATATATCGAGCCAGTTTAGGTCGTGCCAATTGAGGAGTGTTGAGCGATCCATTGTGACCTAAATGCGAGGTGGATTTGTTGAGCGTGGGAGTCTTGCGTGACATAAGCTGACCTTTATCAAGGTAAAAACAAGAAAATATAAGTAATATAGTGAGTCAATAAAATAGCGAGGCACTAATGGTAAAATAAAAATGCGCAAAGACGGTTTTAGAGACTGTCTGACAACTTTGCTGACACTTTTTAAAATTAGCACCTTTGCTGTTTAGATTAATGCTGTGCCGTCCAGTCAAGTGCCACATCCAATACAGTTCGAGCATTATAGGCATTTAGTGCTTGCTCGCTGTTGATCAGTCCTACAATGACATAATCCTGTCCTGATAAGCCTTTGACGTATCCTGCCATCGATGTCACGTTGTTTAATGTGCCTGTTTTTATCCAAGCACGTCCAATAGCTTTCGAATCAGGCAATCTATCACTATGCGCCACGATGGTGCCACTCACGCCAGCCACGCCTAAAGAGTTGATATAACTATCGAAGTTTGGACGATTATATGCATACGCCAGTAATTCGCTTAAATTAGCGGCAGTAATCGTACACTCGCGGCAGAGTCCTGAACCGTTGGTTAAATACGGTGGGGGTGTGTCTAGATTACTCTGCCACCATTGATTGATCGTCTGTAACGCGGTCGAATAGTCCGTCGTTGGGTTGCCAAATTGATATAAACTGGTGTTATGTAAGCTGCTATTTTTCACAGTTTTGTTTTTCAAACGGTCACTTTTGTCGTCAAGAGAACTACTGATTGTTCCTTGCTCATTCACATTTTTACGAATATCCGTTTTATTTGTAGCTACTTTAGCACTATTGTCATGATGATAGGCGCCTATCGATAGTGCCACTTGTTCAGCCATGACATTATTTGAAAAATGGTTGATGTCATAAATTTGCTGGGCCAGATTTAGTGACGCGTAGCTTACAATAGGTAGCGGCGATATCGGCCACGCGGCTAGTCCCTTTGCGGGTGTTGATTTTTTGCTTGCATCATAAGGCGTTTCTTGTGAGATGACGTCGCCACTCAGCGTATTGCCCAGTGCCTGCCATTTTGCCGCAATGACACGTGCCGCAAACTCTTTGGCATCGGGATAAGCAATATAAAAGGCGTGTTCTTGGCAGCTGTTTGGCAAAGAAGCATTGAGTGCCAATCGATTGGGTTGCCACTGCGGCGCAAGGCTGTAGCGCGCTTGACCACAAGCCGCTGAGCGTGTGTCTATGGTGCTTGGCATTTGATAGTTTGCTAATTGCGGCGTATACACCAAAGCCGCTTTGCCATTGTCTGCCGGATAGCTCTTGATACCGATGGTGCTGAAGTTGACCAAAAAACCATCAGGGCTGGCATTATAAGGTCGCAGTGGATCATTATCAAAGGCGGCTGGGTCTTTGGTCACATTATGAAAAATGGCACTATCGACAATCATGTCACCATCGATATGGCGAATGCCTGCTGCCTGCACTTGATACAATAACTGTTGCAAACGCTCATGAGTCATTTTTGGATCGCCACTTCCTTGAATAATCAAGTCGCCATATAACCGATCATTGACAATCACACCCGTATGATAAACACGCGTGTGCCAAACAAAATCAGCACCAAGCGTATCCAAAGCGATAAAGCTAGGCACAAGTTTCATAGTGCTGGCAGGGGTACGGGCGATATCAGGTTGATAACTCAATAAAGGAGAAAACGAGATGTTGATAGACGATGTCGCTGTTTTATTCCGATTATTTTTTGAATCATGACTGTCATCATTGGGAGTTGTTTGATTGCTGTTTAAGAGATGACTATGAGAGGAATAGCTATCGGATAATGGGGTAGGAATACTCTCTAGGCTTTGATAAATGTAGGGGTCATCGGTATAAGCATGTATTTTTTGTTCATACTTCTTAATTGTGCGTTTCTCAATAGTCGTCAGAGCACTGTGATACTCAGTTGATTTTTGGATACTCGTCTTACCCTTATCAATAGGATTTTGAGTGCTTTTTGGACTGTCAGGAGTAATAGCAGCTTCTGCGCCTGTCGCGCTTACACTATCGACGACCTGAATGGGAGACGGCAGATGACTGGTGTTTTTATCACCGACTGGCACGATGACAATGCTCATATCAGAAGCGGACAAATCTGCACGTGCCAAAGCCGCTTGTATGGCCTCAGGTAGCGCTGCTTGTGCAAATACTGGCGTTGCAGTGGCTAAAAGCGCAAGTAAAGACAAGCGTTTGCCTGCTTGCAAAAACGGACTCAAACGTTTGTTAAAAAACTTTGGTTTGTTATCAGTATTATAATCGAGGTTGGTATCAGTATTGGCATTATGATGAGGGGTGCGGCAGCGTTGAGAGTTAAGTAACATGAGCATCTATCGTTAGGTGAAAAAACAGCCTATGGTAACATGAGTTATCGTTTTCGCGTAGATGTAGGGCAAGGTTTGAGTGTTTCTTTTAGGGTATATTATAACTGTGAGCGTAGGTGCAAAAACGCCATCGCTGTCATGATGGCATCGTTATAAGCATCGTGTGCGCCCATTTCAGGAATTCCATAATGCGCCAAAATATTGGTTAGACGCTGTGACTGATGGGGAATACCTTGTGTACGGTCGCCCATACGCCGACTGTATAACTGACGCACATCAATGATTTGATTCGGTAATGTCGTACCCATATAGCGTTTGACCATAGGGTTTAAAAACCCGATGTCTAGCTGCGTACAGAGTCCAACAATCGGTCGATTGTCTATGAATGGTAGTAGAAGCGCCAGCATCTCATCATAGCCCATCCCATGCTCAACATCAGCAGTGCGCAAGCCATGAATCACAATCGTATCTCGGTCTGGCATCACAGGCGGTCTACATACCAGGTGCATACCGTTACCAGTATCAATCGTATTGTCATTGATATGAATGGCGGCGACAGATAACAAGTGATGCTTTTTTGGGTTCAATCCCGTCATTTCACAGTCAATGGCGACCCACTGTTTGGCATGAGGTTTGTCAAACATAGATACCAACTCTGGACGTTGTAGCTGGTTTTTTTGCCAAGTGCCAGATAACTGCTTTAGCCAATTCATATCCGTCACGCACCCCTTTATGATAATTCTGTAGTCATGATATCTCTAATTGATAGTGCTGACGTAGTTGGTTTTTGAAGCTTTTAACCACAGCCAAACACTCTTTTAGTAAGTCACGCTCAAGCGCGGTTAGCGTCATTGGGTTCACTTGACGCGCCTGTCTATCATCGGTTGAGAGCGCAACAGATAAGCGCTGCGCCATAAAAAACTCTAACGCTTCTAACAAAGTGTCGGCGCGTTCTTGATTCAAAGCGTGTACTTGCACCAGCGCTTTGAGGCGGTTTTTGGTGCTTGGAACGTCTAAAATATCGTTTTCTAAGGCGAGCGTACGTATGCCATGAACCAATGGAAAGATACCAGCCTTTTTTAGGTCGATGTCTGATGAGGCTGATTTGCCTGCTAGTAATGGTACAAATTTTTGCCACCACTGATTGACATCACCAAACTGTAAGGCGGCGCGGGCGAACTGACGTACAAACATAGGGTCTGACTGGCGATGCGCAACTTGTAAATTTTGCCGTACCTGAGTGAGGAGGGATTCGTCACCGCAGACGTATTCACCATCGAGTATGGCGGACAGATAGATGCCATGCATGGGATCAGTATTTTTCAACCATGAGCCAATCTGTGTGTTAAACGACTTAAGCGGTTGTCGCCACATCGGATTGGTCATCATGATATTGCCATCACATAGTGGATAGCCGAGACTGGCCAAATGTGTATTAAAGGTAGCGGCAAACTGAGCCAAATCAGGATGCATGTAGCCATCGCGTATGATAAGCGCGTTGTCTTGATCGGTACGCATGATTTGCTCACCGCGACCTTCTGAACCCATGACAATAAGACAGGTATTTGCGATGACATCATCAGGCACGATTAATTGCCAAAGTTTGGTAAATACTTGCGCGTTTAGCGTCTGTACCATGCGGCTGATATTG
This sequence comes from Psychrobacter alimentarius, assembly GCF_001606025.1. Classification (NCBI taxonomy): domain Bacteria; kingdom Pseudomonadati; phylum Pseudomonadota; class Gammaproteobacteria; order Moraxellales; family Moraxellaceae; genus Psychrobacter; species Psychrobacter alimentarius. The sequence continues at coordinate 605,008 of NZ_CP014945.1, forward strand.
CCGATTTTGACGCCGTTTTGATGCTGAGCACGAATATAGCGACCGATCAGCTCAACAGCGTTATGTAAGCTTGATAAGTCTTCTGCTTGTTCAATTTGAATACTAATCAGTTGTGAATGGTGGCTGATATGAGCGAGCATATCGCTTTGTCCGAGTATGCCTATCACCTCACGGTTGGTATCAAGGACCGGCAGTCTATGGATACGGTAGCGTGTCATGGTCAGTAGGGCATCGCCAATCTCATCGCCTGCGTTGATGGTGCGCAAGTTAAAATTGGCATAACGCTGGCATGGCGTTGTATTAGAATCTTGCTGCTCACTCACCGCGCGGCAAATATCCGTGTCCGTTAAAATGCCCAGTAAATGATTGGGACCGTGTGACAAAGAGACGTCATGATTTGAATGATTGATGGGTCGCACCAATACGTGTTTGAGTCCTGCTGTTGTCATGATCCGGGCCGCCTCGAATAAGCTGCTATGAGCCTCGACGATGTGGACGGGTAACAGAGTCACATCCGTCACAGGTTGCAACATGATCTGCTGTACTTCTTGTTGGTTGTTATTGTGAGAGAGGGCAAAAGTCTTATTCTGGCGTCGCTGCTGTAAGGCTTTTAAGCGTTCAGGCAGCTTGTCTGATAATAACTGACGTACCAAATGATTTTGGGCGCTAATTTTATCGATTGCTTCGCCAGTAACTTGCAGCAGCAAGGTATCCTCAGAGGCTCGATACTGATAGGTTTGTGCCGCTTCAATCGTAGTATGATTTGCTTCGCCATCTTGCAGGCGGGGTGTTACGACAGATTCAGGCAAGCGCCGACTGTCGAACCAGTCGTTGTTGTTATAATCATCAGCATGGTTACTGCCCAAGTAGGAGGCGACAAACTCACCATCAAGTAATTGCTCTATCTGT